>DASPUW010000302.1:0-6647 GCA_035622675.1 Burkholderiales bacterium
TCCGCGTAGGATTTCGTGCTCTTGCGCGGACCGTGCTGTGCGAACGACGTCCGCTGGGAAGCCGCTCGATCGGAGGAAACAAAAAATGACACATCGGATCCTGGTTCCAGCTCTCACCTGCCTGGCGTTGATGAGCATTCCATCAGCGCGAGCTGCTCAGGTGAGCGACATGGCTCCGTGTCCGCCCAACTCCGCGCACGAGACCAGCACGCTGGACAGCTTCCTGATCGTCCATGTGGTCTGCAGCGACGTGCAGCTCGAAATTCCGGTTGCGATGCTGGGGCGCAGCATCTTGCTGTACACGGAGTTTGCAGCGCTCTCGACCGGCGGCTCGGAGTATGCACCTGGCTCGGCCATCGACAGCCGTGTGGTGCGCTTTGTTCGCATAGGCAGCAAGGTGGCCCTGCTGACGGTCAACACGGATAACTGGGCGGGGGAATCGGCGGCGCTGCAGCGCGGGGTGGACGCGATCGCGCTTCCCACCGTCATAGACGTGTTCGACGTGATCAGCGAGGGGGCGAGCGGGGCGCCCATCATCGACATCACCCCATTGTTCACGACCAACACACCCAAGGGCTTTGCGCTGGAGTTCAAGCGCCACTATCGCATGGCGCAGGTGGATGGCCGCCGCTCGCTGGTCCGGAGCGTGCGGGCGTTTCCCAAGAACATCGCGATCGGGTTCTACCAGACCTGGGTTCCCGAAGAGAAGGACCTTCTTCACCCCCCGAAGGATCAAGACCCGCCGCCGGCCGCGCTGGGCTTCTCGTTCAAGACCAATTTTCTGCTGCTGCCCGAGAAGTCGATGCAGGGGCGCTGCGAAGACGAGCGCGTGGGCTATTTCACGGTACCGTTCAACGACTACAGCACCAACGAGCACCGCGTTGTCAGCAAGGCCTACATCACGCGCTACCGCCTGGAAAAAAAGGATCCCAGCGCAGCGGTGTCCGAGCCGGTGACACCGATCGTGTTCTACCTGAGCCCGGAGATACCGGACAAGTGGCGTCCCTATCTCAAGCAGGCGGTCGAGCAGTGGCGCGGTCCGCTGGAAGCGGCCGGATTCAAGAACGCCATCTTCGCCAAGGACGCCCCCACCAAGGAGGAAGACCCCGACTGGGATCCGGGTGACCTTCGCTACTCGGTTATCCGCTGGGCGCCGGGTCCGCGCGAGAACGCGCTCGGCCCCAACGTCGTCGATCCCCGCAGCGGTCAGGTCGTCTCCTCGCACACCCTGGTCTGGCACGACGTCCTGCGCCTGATCGAGCTGTGGTACTTCACCCAGGTCGCGCCGCTCGATCCCCGCGCAAAGACGCTCCCGCTGCCGGACGATCTCGAAGGCGAGCTGCTGCGCTACGTCGTGGGTCACGAGATCGGCCACGCGCTGGGGCTGCGGCATAACCTCAAGGGTCACTCTGCTTATTCCGTTCAGCAGCTGCGAAGCCGCGAATTCACCGAGAAGTTCGGCGACTCGGCCTCCATCATGGACTATTCGCGCTTCAACTACGTCGCGCAGCCCGGAGACAATGCCTATCTTCTGCCGATCGTGGGGGAGTATGACTACTTCGCCATCGAGTGGGGCTACCGGATCATCCCGGGCGCCAGCAATTGCGATGCCGAGTGGCCGGAACTCGATCGCATCGCGGCGCGCCAGGTCGACAACCCGGCGCTGAGGTTCGGAGGCGAGAACGACGCCGCGGACATCGATTCCACGGTGAACACCCAGGTTCTAGGCGCGGACCCGATCGGCGCCACTGACATGGGGTTGCGTAACATCGACCGCGTCGTTCCGATGCTGATCCCGGCCACAACCTCGCTGGGGCGGCCCTACTACCAGTTGAGCGAGGTCTACAAAACGCTCGTCACCAAACGGCAGAAGGAGCTGTCCTCCGTCGCGAAGCTGGTAGGCGGAGTGGACGAGGTTCGCTTCCAGGCGGGGCGCGGAACCGTGCCGTTCAAGCCGGTCGCCGCCGAGCGCCAGCGCAGCGCAGCGCAGTTTCTTCTCGAGCGCGGCTTCTCTCGCCCGGACAAACTGCTGGACCCAGACGTGCTGTTGCGCATGATTCCCTATGACGGCACCGATGCGTTACAAACGAGCAACGAGGTGCTTCTCACGCAGCTGCTGGACGCCGACGTCTTTCATCGCATGGCTCAGTCTGCGAGCTCACCGGGTGCGGCCGGATCCTATCAGGGCATCGATCTCCTGGTCGACTTGAACGACGGGCTGTTCAGCGAGCTCAAACAGCCGCGCCCGGCCATCGATCTGTACCGGCGCGACCTGCAGCGCCGGTACGTGAAGCATCTGATGTCAGGCTTCTCGTCCGAGGAGGGGCCCAGCGAGTTCAAGGCGGCGCTGCGCGTCGGAATTACCGATCTGGCAATCAAGCTCGATCAGGGGATGAAGAAGGTGCGCGATCCTCAAACGCGGGCCCATTTGAAGGATCTCAGGGCGGCACTTGGGGGGTGATGGGAGCGGGCCCTCATGGCAACGCGAACACCGTCACCGTCATCGATCCCGGCTGCGCCTGCCAGAAGCCCGCCGCCATTCCTGAGACCGCGGCGACGTACTGTTTGCCGTCGACCGCGTAGCTGATCACGCCGCCGACGATGGTGCCGCCGCCGTGGAAGCGGTAGACGACGTTGCCGTTGCGCGCATCCAGCGCCAAGAAGTCTCCCGTCAGCTCGCCGGTAAACAGCATATCGCCTGAAGTGGCGGTCACGGCCGCGAGCATCGGCCGGCTCGACTGATACCTCCATACGATTTCGCCTGTGGAGGCCTTCAACGCCGTCAGCCAGCCGCGCGATTTCTCGACCGGGTCCCAGGTGAAGGATCCACCGAGGAACTGCTGGCCAGCGACGAAGCGGGGCTCGTCGTCCTTCTTGAAGATGCCGCACCAATCCACCGCAGGCACCACCAGCAGGTCGAGCTTTGGACTGTACGCGGGAACGCTCCACTCGACGCCGCCAGCCATGCCGGGGCAGGTGTAAATGCCCTCCTCCGTCGGCTCCACGTCCGCATTGGTGCGCATAGCCACTGCCACCGAGTAGATCTGCTCGCGGCTGTCCCGATCGATCAGGCGCAGCAACCCGTCCTTGGCGGCCATCGTTGCCACGTTGCGCTCTTTGCCGCCAAGCGTGACGCTGAACAACGGGCTCGTGACCGGCATGTCCCAGTCGTGGGAATCGTGCGGCACCGCCTGCTTGTGCCACAGCAGCTTGCCCGTGCGAACGTCCAGCACGACGACCGAATTCGTGTACAGATTCGCGCCGGGACGCTGGCCCGCGAAGATGTCGGGCGCGGGATTGCCCACTGCAACGTAGAGATGACCCCTGGCGATATCGAGCGCGGGCGTGGTCCAGATTCCACCGCCACCTTTCAGCCTGGAATCGGCTGCACCCCAGGTCTCCGCGCCCGCCTCGCCGTCGTCGGGAATGGTGTTGAACTTCCACACCGGCAGCCCGTCGTCCAGCCGGAACGCGCCGATCCAGCCCTTGATTCCGAACTCGGAGCCCGACGGACCGATGATGACCAGATCGTCGTAGATGAGGGGATTGATGCTGAGCGCCTCGAACTTTTCCGAATCAGCCGCCTTCACCTCCCACAGAATCTTGCCGGTCGCGGCGTCGAGCGCGAACAGGTAACCGTCCTGGGTTCCTCGCACCAGCTTGCCAGCTTTGATCGCAACGCCGCGGTTCTTGATCGAGGCGTTCGCGTCCTTGGCCTTCGGCTTCCACTCATGCCGCCACTTCACCCTGCACGTGACGGGGTCCAGGGCAACTGTCGCGTGGAGCGTGGTGACATACATAACGCCGGCGTACATGAGGGGATTGTTCAACGCGCGATTCAGGTCTGCGCCCTGATACGTGCAGACTGGACGCAATGATCCGGCGTTGGCTGGCGTGATCTGCTTGAGATCGACGTAACGCACGCCGGCATAGTCGTGGTTCGGCAGCAGCCATTCCGTGCTGCGCTGCGCCTGGTCGAGCTCTTCCTGAGTAGGGCCGGTTTGTGCGTACGCGGCTCCCCACCCGGCCAGCGACACTCCCAGGACAGTGCGGGCAATGCAGGATCGCTTCATCTTCGCTCCCTTACGTTTCCTTCGATCGAAAAATGCTCAGCGCGGCAGCAAAGTCACGCGCTTCATGGCGGCCGCGGTTGGAATGAGCTCGGCGTCTCCCGCCGGATACCCGTTCACCTTCAGGATATACGCGACGACGTCCGCGTACTGGGCTTTGGTGAGAGAGCCCGGCGCGTTGTTCGGCATCAGGCTGCGGACGATGAAGAACAGATCATCCAGCGTGTGTTTGCCGTCCTCCCAGCGCACGCGAAAGGCGGGACCGGTCAACGGAGCCGCGGGATTGCCCTGCAGGCTCGGCCCATGGCAAACCGCGCAGTACTGCTGATAGATATTCTCGCCGCGGGCGGCCTGTGCCTCACTGTATGCGCCCTCCGTGTTCTCCGCCTCAGCGGCCCACGCCACGCATGCGAGTAGAGCGCCGAAGGCGCGAGCGGTGTATCTCATTGCGATTGCTGGGCTGAATCGAAGCTTACATTATGAGCCCCCGGACCGGGCACGCATGATGCCGCGCACAAAACCGGAACGGCGCTCCCGATCAACCATCGTCGCTCTCGATCGTTGTAGCCGTAAGTTCCGAGCCAATTTACCCCATGCCCACCAGCGCGCCGCAAGAGCAGAGATTGAGCACACCACGCGCGAGCACGCCATTTGTCGTTTGCCCATTGCTTCTCATAGTCGCCTGCGCCGCATCGGGCAGGCTGGCAACGGCGGCCGAACTGTCTAGCCAGGATCTTCGCGCCCTCGACCGGTTCACCTACGGCAGCAACGATTCCTCGGCGTCCGCCTATGTTGCCGCGGGGCGCACCGCGTTCTGGACCGCTCAACTCCACTTTGCAGGCGACGCGGCCTTGCCGCCGGAGGCGCGCGCCGCCATCCAGGCAATGACCATCACCCGCGTGCGGGCGCGCGACATCGTCGGCGCTCACGAAGAGGAAGAACGCCGCTTGAAGGAGTTGCCCGAAGGCGACGCCCGTCAGGCTCAGCACAAGGCACTCAACGAGCGCTATCGGTTCGTTGTCGAAGAGGCGCAGCGCCGCCGCATCATCCGCGCGCTGTACTCGAGCAATCAGCTGCAGGAGCAGTTGACGTGGTTCTGGTTCAACCACTTCAACGTCTTCCAGGGCAAGGGCAAGGTCAAGCTGCTGGTTGCCGACTACGAAGAGAGCGCGATCCGACCGCATGTCCTCGGCCGGTTCCGGGATCTGCTCCTTGCCACGCTCATGCATCCTGCGATGCTCGTGTACCTGGACAACGCCCAGAACGCGCAGGGACAGATCAACGAGAACTACGCTCGGGAGCTGCTCGAGCTGCACACGCTGGGCGTCGACGGAGGCTACACGCAGCAGGACGTGCAGGAGCTCGCGCGCATTTTGACGGGCGTGGGCTTGAATCTCGAGAGCAAGCCGGCCCGGCTCGGTCCGCGCGATGCGCGCTACTATGTCGGCCAAGGCATGTTTGCGTTCCACCCGCGCCGCCACGACTTCGGTGAGAAGATCTTTCTCGGGCGTCGCATCGGCGGGCGCGGCTTCGACGAAGTGGCAGACGTGGTGGATATTCTGAGCGCGCACCCGTCGACGGCGCGCTTCCTCTCGCGCAAGCTCGCAGTGTATTTCATGGGAGATGAGCCTCCCGCGAACGTTCTGCAGAGAATGCAGGACGCTTTCCTCGCCAGCCACGGAGACATCGCGCACACGCTGCATGTCCTGTTCGACTCGAGCGAGTTCTGGCGGGACGAGTACCTCGGAAAGAAGTTCAAGGATCCGGTGCAGTATGTGTTCTCCGCGGTCCGCCTGGCGTACGACGGCCGCATGATCACCAACTACAGGCCGATCGAGAACTGGCTTCACGCACTCGGCGAACCGCTGTACGGCCATCAGACGCCCGACGGCTATGGCCTCAAGCGGCAGGACTGGGCCAGCCCGGCGCAGCTGACCAAGCGCTTCGAGATTGCCCGACACATCGCCAACGCCGGCCCGAAGCTGTTCGCCCCGCCGGACAGCGAGGACGCGGCGATGATGCCGGCAGCTGAGCAGTCGAATTCGCAACCCAACATTGCGCAGTCCCGCGTCTTCCCGCTCATGCAGCCTCTGCTCGGCGAGCAGAGCAGTCAGGCGCTGGCGCAGGCCAGAGACAACCGCGACTGGACTGCCTTGTTCCTGTCCACGCCGGAGTTCATGTACCGATGAAGCGACGGGATCTGCTGCAGGCGGGCGCAGCGGCGCTCGCGTCGGGGCCGCTGCGTCTGTGGGCGCTGCCCCCGGCAGCCGCCAAAACGAAGTTCGTCCTGGTTCTGCTGCGCGGAGGCTACGACGCCGCCAACCTGCTCGTGCCCTGCGGCAGCAGCTTCTATTACGAGGCGCGGCCCAACATTGCGATCGCGCGGCCGAGCTCCGATCCGGATTCAGCCGCCCAGCTCGACGGCTACTGGGGACTGCACCCGGCGCTCGCGACCACGGTGCTCCCGCTCTACCGGTCCAGGCAGGCGCTTTTCATTCCATACGCTGGCAGCCAGGACCAGTCCCGCAGCCATTTTCACGCGCAGGACGTGCTCGAGCTGGGCCAGGGATACGGCGC
>DASPUW010000303.1:0-3397 GCA_035622675.1 Burkholderiales bacterium
CGCGCCTTCCTCGATCGCGGCCTCGAAGTCCGCGCTCATTCCCATCGAGAGCGTGTCGAGCCCGGCGCCGGCGGCATTCAACTGCGCGTACAGCTGCCGCAGCTCGTGGAACCAGGCACGCTGGCGTGCCGCCTCGGCCTCCTCAGGCGGAATGCACATCAGGCCCCGGAGCTTGAGGCGCGGCAGGGCACCCACGGCGCGTGCCAGCTCGGGGAGCTCCGCCGGCGCGGCCCCGCCCTTGCTGGCTTCGTTGCCGAGATGCACCTGCAGACAGACATTGAGAGGGGCCGCCCCCTCGGGGCGCTGCTCGGAGAGCCGCGCGGCGATCCTGAGGCGATCCACCGCGTGCACCCAGGCGAAGCGCTCCGCGAGCGGGCGGGTCTTGTTGGCCTGGATCCGGCCCACGAAGTGCCAGGTGAGCTGCCGCTCCCGCAGCGCATCAAGCTTCTCGAGCGCTTCCTGCAGATAACTCTCGCCGAAGTGCTCGAGGCCGCAGTCGGCGGCCGCCTGCACTACCTCGGGGGGCTGGGCCTTGGTCACGGCCAGGAGTGTGACCGAGTGCGCACTCCGGCCGGCCCGGGCCGCCGCCCGTGCGATCCGTTCCTGCACGTCCCGAACGCGCTGCGCTAAATTCTGCGGACCCCGTAACATATTGAACGTGTGACCCCTCCGTTATACTGCCGCCGCTCAGGCGCGCCCTTTATTGTCGCTTCGCACCGCGCTGCAGGCACCGTTCCAGGGAGCATCAATGGCCGTCGATATCGCGCAACTCCTGGCGTTTGCCGTCAAGAACAACGCCTCGGACCTGCATCTGTCCTCGGGAGTGCCGCCGATGATCCGCGTCGACGGCGATATGAAGCGCATCAACATGCCGCCGCTGTCGCACAAGGAAGTGCACTCCATGGTGTACGACATCATGAACGACAAGCAGCGCAAGGCCTATGAGGAGTTCTTCGAGACCGACTTCTCGTTCGAGATTCCAAAGCTGGCGCGCTTCCGCGTCAACGCCTTCAACCAGAACCGCGGCGCGGGCGCGGTGTTCCGCAACATTCCCTCGGTGATCCTCTCGCTGGACGACCTGAACGCGCCGAAGATCTTCCGCGACCTGTGCATGCTGCCGCGCGGTCTGGTGCTGGTCACCGGCCCGACGGGCTCGGGCAAGTCCACGACGCTCGCCGGCATGGTCAACCACTGCAACGACAACCGGCCCGACCACATCATCACCATCGAGGACCCGATCGAGTTCGTGCACGAGTCGAAGCGCTGCCTGGTCAACCAGCGCGAGGTGCACCGCGACACCCTCGGCTTCAGCGAGGCGCTGCGCTCGGCGCTGCGCGAGGATCCCGACGTCATCCTGGTCGGTGAAATGCGCGACCTGGAGACCATCCGCCTGGCGCTCACCGCCGCCGAGACCGGCCACCTGGTCTTCGGCACCCTCCATACCAGCTCGGCCGCCAAGACCATCGACCGCATCGTCGACGTGTTCCCCGGCGAGGAGAAGGACATGGTGCGCTCGATGCTGTCGGAGTCGCTGCGCGCCGTGATCTCGCAGACGCTGCTGAAGAAGAACGGCGGCGGGCGCATCGCGGCCCACGAGATCATGATCGGCACGCCGGCGATCCGTAACCTGATCCGCGAGGGCAAGATCGCGCAGATGTACTCGTCGATCCAGACCGGCGGCGCACAGGGCATGCAGACCCTCGACCAGTGCCTCTCCGAGCTCGTCACCAAGGGACAGGTCAGCAAGGAAGAGGCGCGCTACAAGGCGCAGAACAAGGATGCTCTGTAGGGCTCGGGGGACGGAGCAGGAGGACTGACCTATGGACCGCGATCAAGCCATCAAGCTGATGCAGGACCTGCTGCGCCGGGTCACCGAGAAGAAGGCCTCGGACCTGTTCATCACGGCAGGGTTCCCGCCGGCCATCAAGATCGACGGCGAGATCCGGCCGCAGTCCGAGCGCGCGCTCACCGCCGAGCAGTCGGCCACCCTGGTGCGCGCCATCATGAACGACCGCCAGACCAAGGAATTCGACGCCACCAAGGAGTGCAACTTCGCGATTGCGCCGCCCGGCATCGGGCGCTTTCGCGTCAGCAGCTTCGTGCAGCAGGGCGCCATCGGCTGCGTCATCCGCCTGATCAACGCCAAGATTCCCACCTTCGAGGAGCTCGACCTGCCTCCCATCCTGAAGGAGGTGGTGCTGTCGAAGCGCGGACTGTGCATCATCGTCGGCGGCACCGGCTCGGGTAAGTCGACCACGCTGGCCGCGATGGTCGGCTACCGCAACGAGAAGACCCGGGGCCACATCGTCACCATCGAAGACCCGGTCGAGTACGTACATACCCACAAGGGCTGCGTCATCACCCACCGCGAGGTGGGCGTCGACACCGAGTCGTGGCACAACGCGCTCAAGAACACGCTGCGCCAGGCCCCGGACGTGATCCTGATCGGCGAGATCCGCGACCGCGACACCATGGAGTACGGCATCCAGTTCTCCGAGACCGGTCACCTGGTGCTCGCGACGCTGCACGCCAACAGCGCCAACCAGGCGCTCGACCGCATCATCAACTTCTTCCCCGACGAGCGGCGCGATCAGCTGCTCATGGACCTGTCGCTCAACATCCGCGCCATGGTGTCGCAGCGGCTGATTCCGCGCGAAGCCGGAGTGGGGCGCATCGCGGCGATGGAAATCATGCTGAACTCCCCGCTGATACAGGACCTGATCTTCAAGGGCGAGGTCGCCAAGATCAAGGACGTGATGTCGCGCTCCACGCGCCTCGGCATGAAGACCTTCGACCAGGCGCTGTTCGAGATGTACGAGACCGGCTTCATCTCCTACGAGGACGCGCTGCGCAACGCCGACTCCAAGAACGAGCTGCGGCTGCGCATCAAGCTGGAGGGCAAGCGCGAGGCGAAGACCGCCGAAGACGCTGCCGCGCTGCAGGTCGTCGAGGAAGAGCCCGGGCGCAGCATCTGATGGCCAAAGAAGCCAAAGCACAGTCCCTGGAGACCACCACGGGGACGGAGGCGGCGCTTACCGGCGCGGAGGCACTGGCGACGGTCAGCGCCACCGCCGGCCACCCGACCCTCAATACCAAGCCGCTCTTCAAGCTGATGGTGGAGAAGAAGGCCTCGGACCTGTTCTTCACCTCCAACGCGCCCATCAAGATCAAGATCGAGGGACAGATCCTGCCGGTGAACCGCCAGGTGCTCACCCCCGAGACGGTGAAGCAGACCGCCTTCGCCATCATGTCCCCGGAGCAGCGCGAGTACTTCACGCGCGAGTTCGAGCTCGACTTCGCGGTGTCCGAGCCCGGGCTCGGGCGCTTCCGCGTCAACGTCTTCATGCAGCGCGGCTACCCGGCGATGGTGATGCGCTACATCACCGCCGACATGCCG
>DASPUW010000304.1:0-19396 GCA_035622675.1 Burkholderiales bacterium
TACGCCTTGTACCCGCACATGACCGTCTACCAGAACATGGCCTTCGGCCTGACCCTGCGGAAATTTCCCAAGGCTGAGATCGACCAGCGGGTGAAGGAGGCGGCTGAGATTCTGAATATCGGCGAGCTTCTGGACCGCAAGCCCAAGGCCCTGTCGGGCGGGCAGCGACAGCGCGTGGCAGTGGGCCGCGCCATCGTCCGCAAGCCCAAGGTCTTCCTCTTCGACGAGCCGCTGTCCAACCTGGACGCGAAGCTGCGCGTGCAGATGCGCACCGAGATCAAGCGCGTGCACCAGAAGGTGATGACCACGACCGTGTACGTCACGCATGACCAGGTCGAGGCTATGACCCTTGCCGATCGCGTGGTGGTGATGAACGCCGGCCGCATCGAGCAGATCGGAACGCCGCAGGAGCTGTACCACACGCCGCGCACGCGCTTTGTCGCCGGCTTCATCGGATCGCCCGCCATGAACTTCCTGCCATGTCGGCTCGAGCCGGAGGGTGCGGGCCTCAGCGTTCGCGTTGCGCAGGCGCTGTCGTTTCCGGTGCCGCAGAACAGGCTCGGGCGCTACCAGCCGCACGCCGGGCGCGACCTCGTGTTCGGGCTTCGCCCCGAGCACATCACCGACCCGCGCTATGAACGCGGCCAGCTGCACCAATTTTCGGTTGCCCCGGACGTGGTGGAGCCGATGGGGATGGAGACCATGGTCTACTTCAGGCTCGACGGCGTCGAGGTGTGCGGGCGCGTGGAGCCGAGCACTGCCGGCGCGCCAGGGCAGACGATGCGGCTCTCCGCCGATCTCAATCAGATGCACCTCATCGACCCGCAGACCGATCTCGTGCTCTAGCGGAATGGCGCAGGGGCACAGCGGGGCGAATGTCCGCTTCGCGGAAGTGTTATTCGTGCTGGTCTGTGCGCTCGCGCTGGGCGTAAGCGGATCTGCCGCGGGTGACGACGCTCAAAAAGTCCTTGCGCATGCGCGCCTGGTCGCCGAAACCACGAGCTTCCAGCGAAATCAGACCGCCTGGCTGGCGGTCGAGCTCTCGATCGAGCCGGGCTGGCACGTCTACTGGAGAAATCCCGGCGATGCCGGCCTCGCAACCAGCGTCAGATGGAAGCTGCCTGATCAAGTCTCCGTGGGTCCGATCGTGTGGCCGTTGCCCGAACGATTCAGCGCGCGCTCGATCGTCGGCTACGGCTATCGGGAGCGCGTTGCACTTCTCGCGGCCGTGAAGGTGCCGCAAGGCTTTGCGCCGAAAACGTTGACCGTCGAGGCCGCTGTCTCCTGGCTTGCGTGTGCCGAGGTCTGCATCCCGGGAGGGCAGACACTCAAGTTGACGGCCCCGGTCGGCGATTCTGTGCCCAAGAGGAACGCAGAGGCGGCGAGCCTGTTCGCCGAGGCGCGACGGCAGCTTCCGAAACCGGCGTCGTTTCCGGTAACCTTCATCATGGACAACGAGCGGATCCGACTCCGCTTCGCGAAAGCCGTTCTCGCGGGCGTAGATCGGCCGAGCGTGGCCTTCTATCCGTTCGACAGCCGGCTGATCGAGCACAGTGTGCCTCAGATGCTGGCGCTGGACGGGCAATATGCGGATCTCCTGCTGCGGAGGAGTCCTGCTGCTGTGGAGGAGATCAGCGTGCTACGCGGTGTTCTGGTCGTCGAGGGGGCGGGGGGCGGAACCGCAGGGGTGTGCGCTTTTGAGGTCTTTGCCCGCCGTTCCGAACCTGTCGATCCCACGCGTGTCCGATAACGTGTGCGTGACCAGCACGATGCAAGGAGAGCGATGATGCTTCGACTTATTCTCAGAATACTTCCCGCCTGTGCTTTTTTCGTTCTGCAAGGCGTTGGCGTCGCGGATCGACCGGCGCTGGCGGCCGAGCCGTCGGCACGGATCAACGCGCCCGCGCCCGATTTCACTGCGACGGACAGCAACGGCAAGACGCGCAAGCTGTCCGAGCAGAAGGGGAAGATCGTCGTGCTGGAGTGGACCAACAACGGCTGCCCGTTTGTCGGCAAGCATTACGGCAGCGGCAACATGCAGTCGCTGCAGAAGAGGTACACCGCGCAAGGGGTTGTCTGGTTCACGGTGGTGTCCTCCGCACCCGGCTCGCAAGGGTATGTCACCGCGGCCGAGGCGAATCGCGACACCGAGCGGCGAGGTGCTGCCCCGACCGCTGTCCTCCTGGACCCGACCGGCGCGCTGGGCCACCTCTATGGCGCTCAGGCGACGCCGCATATGTACGTGATCAGCGCCGAGGGACAGCTCGCCTATATGGGCGCCATCGACGACACGCCGTCAGCCGATCCGTCCGACATCGCAAGTTCCAGGAACTACGTGGCCGCCGCGCTCGAGGAATTAAAGGCAGGAAAGCGCGTGACGGTGACGGCCACGCGGGCCTACGGCTGCAGCGTCAAGTACGCGTCAGGCGGGTAAGTCTCCCTCTCCCCTTGCGGGAGAGGGCCGGGGTGAGGGGTCCTACATTCAAATGCAAACCGGATACACCGCCGCCGCCTCGAGGATTTCGCCGCTGTTCGCGCGTTCGATGAAAACGGCGATGCCCAGGTTGCGCGCATCCCAGTCGCTGCGCAGCTTGACCATATGAACCAAGTGCACACGCCCGTCCGCGCCGAGCGGGAAGGGGCCCGCCAGCTCGCGTACCACATAGTCGTGCTGTAGGAGCTTGCCCGCGTTCTCGCCTGCCTTGACTTGTGTCTGCAGGCCATTCTCGTAGGCCGCCACCCAGGAGCGGATGCCCGGGCCTCGCGCCGCTGGCGTGACTTCGACATCGGCCGTGATTCGCAGCGCCTCGGTGGAGGCCGTTACCTGTGCGTCGATCTTCGCTTGCTCCGGTTCCCGGTTGATCGCGTCCAGCGCCGAGCGCAATTGTTCGACGCTGTAGTTGAGCCGCAGATCGCGTCCGTCGAGCAGGATCTGCGGCGTGTAGACCACGCCCTTGCTTGCGCGGGAAGCCACTTCGCGCTGACGTTGGCTGTACCGGCTCTCAGAGAAGCGGTCGGGCCAGCCGAGCTGATTCCAGTAGTCGACGTGAAAGGCCAGCAGCACCGCGTTCTGCGATGTGACGCCCTGCTGGGCGAGGGCGCTGAACCACCGGTCGGCAGGAGGGCAGCTGTTGCAGCCTTCCGAGGTGTACAGCTCGAGCACGCTGACGCGGTGTGCGGGGCTTTGCAGGCGGCATTCACCGGCTGTGGCGTCCACAACATTGAAGGAGATTAGGGCTACGGCGGCGCAAGCGGCCAGGTTGCTACGATCGACCATGAAGATTTCCTCTCTGTTGGGAGCCGCTCCTGACAATCGCTTTCGCGGCGGCTGCTTGAACGCAACGAGCCGGATGAACGATGGGGGACGAGGCCGCAGCGATGCGGCCCCGCCTGTGTCGCATCAGCTGCGACCCACGCGCTCGATGCAGGCCTTCTCGCCCATCGTAATGAAGCCCTGCCCCTTACAGCTGTTTTGCCCCTTACAAGAGTTATTGGCCGTCTTGCACTGCGCCTGCCCCTTACAGGCATTGGCCCCGTAACACTTCACCTTGACGAGATTGCCGCTGTCTTCGGCGATCGCAGGTGCCCCGGCCATGAACAACGCCGCCGCCGCGAGGGCGAGACCCGCCAAGCTCATGTTCTTATCCATAGTTGTCGACGCCTCCGAAAAAGTGATGGACAAAGAGCGGGGAGCGGTCACCAAACTCGCCGAACGAGACTTTGGGCGACTAGTAACGATTCGACCCCTGACACGACATACGCGGCCGGCGCGCAACTGGATTCGTGTGCCGTCCGACTCTCGGAGATGGCGTTCAGATTTCCCCAAGGCGGACAGGACCGCGGGTACAAGGCCTGCGTTCCAGGGGCAAGTGAGGACGCAGCTATGTGGGTTGGACTCGACTGATCGCCTGATCCCAATTAAGCCGACCTTAGGGGATTTCTCAGACCGGCCACAACCAGTCATACGATTGTGGATCGAGAATTTCCGGTTAGCGGACTTTGGGCGGCCGACCTCCGCGGCAACCTCTTCCGTCGTTTACTGAAGCTGAGCGGTAGCCCTTGGGTCTGCTCGGCACTTCACGCCGCCAGTTCCTTTCGCGCGGCCGTGATTGGCAGGCTCACGAAGAACGTTGAACCTTCCCCCAGCGTCGATTCGACCCAAATGCGCCCGCCGTGCAGCTCCACGATGCGCTTTGCGATCGCCAGCCCCAGCCCCGTGCCGCTCTTGGTCCTAGCGACAGCGGTATCGCTTTGCTGGAACTCCTCGAATATCTTCTCCCGATCTTCCTGCCTGATGCCCGGCCCGGTGTCGGATACCGCTACGAGAAACGCTCCATCCGCGATGCTGACGCGTACCGCGACCTCCCCCCTCTCGGTGAACTTGATAGCGTTGCCTACCAGATTCAGCAGCACCTGGGTGATACGGCGTTCGTCTCCCTGGGCCACTGGCAGGTCCGGCGCCGGGTCGACAGTTAATCGGAGCTGCTTCTCCGCGGCCAGCGACCCTACCGCGCTGACTACAGCCTGGACGACGTCGCCGAAGGAGTAGGCGCTCAATGTGAGGACCAGCTGCCCCGCCTCAATCTTCGAGAGATCCAGCACGTCGTTGATGAGACCGAGCAAGTGTCGTCCGCTCCTTTGCACCCGATCCAGCACTTCTTTGATCTTCTCCGGCACTTCGCCATAGATCTGGTCTACGATCAGTTCGGTGTAGCCCAGGATCGCGTTCAGTGGCGTGCGCAGCTCGTGGCTCATGTTGGCGAGGAACTGCGATTTGTGCTTGCTTGCAACCTGGAGCTGGTGGAATAACCTCGCGTTTTGCATAGCCAGTGCGGACTGGCTCGCAAAGGTCGTCATCAGTTGGATCACCTCCGGCGGAAACTCGCCCGCCTGGTTGCGCGCGATAGTCAAAGCGCCCATGACCTGATCCTCCCGGACTAGCGGCACCGCCAGCACCGCGCGGAACCCGCTTTCGATGGCCAGGTCGCGCAGGCGACTCTCGTAAGCGCCTTCGACAGTAATGTCCGTAACCTGAATTGGCTGCTTCTTCAGCACCGATTGGCCGGTTACACCTTCTCCTTTCCTGAGGGGGCTGCGTCGCACCGCGTCATCGATCTCCTTGATGTAGCCGACCGTCGCCCGGGGGCGCAGCTCTTCGGTGGCGTCGTCATAGTCGTAGATCTGCCCTGCTTGCGTCCCCGCAAGCTGATTCGCGCGAGTAAGGATCGTGGTCAAGACGGTATCTACATCCAGCGTGGAGCTGAGCGCGCTGCCCACTTCACCTAGGGCTTTGAGCTCCTCGACCGAACGGCTGAGCTCCGCGGTCCGGGCTTCCAGTTCGTTGAACAGGCGTGAATTCTCGATGGCGATCACCGCCTGGTCGGCGAAGGTCTTAAGCATCGCGATCTGTCTTTCCGAGAACATCGCGGGCCTGGCACCGGTGACGTTGACTGTGCCAATAGGGGTGCCTTCACGGATCATCGGCACCGCCACAACGCTACGAAAGTTGGCGGCTATGAACTGGTCTCGGAACCGAAAGCCCGCATCTGCGTCTACGTCGGGAATATGGACAACAGATCTGGACTCGATGGCTCGGCCCGACGCTGTGCCTCCGCTAGGCGCGATGGGAAACACGCGCCGATGTATATCGAGCCCCTCCGCCTCTGTTCCTTCGGATGCCGCAACATGAACGAGATCACCGTCAAACCTGGAGACCATTGCAGAGTTCGCTTCGCACAGCTTCCGCGCACTGGCTGCGATTGCTTCGAACACCGGCTGCACGTCTCGGTGGGATTGACTGATCACGCGCAGGATTTCACTGGTCGCCGTCTGCTGCTCCAGCGCTTCGGTCAGGTCCCGATTACGGGTCTGAAGCTCGTTGAACAGCCGGGTGTTCTCGATGGCGATCACTGCTTGGTCTGCGAAAGTCTGCAGCATGGCGATCTGCCGTTCGGAGAACATTGCGGGCTCGGCGCCAGCGACACCGATGGTGCCGATCGGCTGGCCTTCCCGCAGCATGGGCACAGAGGCTGAGCTACGAAATCCAGCTACGTTAGCCAAGTCCTGCAGTTCAAACTCCGGGTCCTCGCGGACATCCGCGATGTAGACAGCCTTGCGACTTAGGATCGCGCGCTGATGAGCTCCCCCGCGGCCCGGCGGCCTTGGGAAGGCTCTCCGAATCGCCTCGCCCGCTTCGGGGGCAAAGCCTTCCAGGGCGACGAGATCAAGCAATCGGCCGTCATAGGTCCACACGCCTCCGAAAGTGGCCTTGCACAACTTCTGTGCGTTTACGGCGATCGTCTCAAAGACCGGCTGCACGTCACGTTGCGACTGGCTGATCACGCGCAAGATCTCGCTGGTCGCAGTCTGTTGCTCCAACGCCTCAGTCAGATCTTTGTTGCGCGTCTGCAGCTCGTCAAACAACCGCGCGTTCTCAATCGCGATCACCGCCTGGTCGGCGAAGGTCTGCAGCATCGCGATCTGTCTTTCGGAGAACATCGCTGGCTCCGCACCGGTGACGGTGATCACTCCAATCGAGCTCCCGTCGCGGAGCATAGGGACGGAAAGCGCACTGAGAAACCCGGCGGTCTGAGCCAGATCCCGCTGGCGATATTCTGGATCCTCCCGAATGTCCGGTACGTAGCAGACGGCCCGGGTGAGAATCGCGCGCTGGTTGGCGCTGCCGCGGCCTGGGGGCATTGGGTACATTTGCCGGTTCGCCTCGAACCCCGCGGGGCTGACACCATCAACAGCCGCGATCTTGATGAGCTCGCCGTCGAACGTATTCACCCACCCCGAAGTGCCGCGGCAAAGCCTCCGCGCATTCGCTGCGATCGCCTCGAACACCGGCTGCACGTCACGTTGCGACTGGCTGATCACGCGCAAGATCTCGCTGGTTGCCGTCTGCTGCTCCAGCCGCTCCTGAAGCTCGTTGAACAGCCGCGTGTTCTCGATCGCGATTACCGCTTGGTCCGCGAAGGTCTGGAGCATCGCGATCTGGCGATCGGTGAACATTCCGGGTTCGCTACCGAAGACATTGACGACCCCAATCGGTGCGCCGTCCCGAAGCATCGGGACGGAGACCTGGCTGCGAACCCCGATCACTCTAGCCAGGTCATGCATGCGGTACTCAGCGTCCGCGAGAACGTCGGGCATGTAAACGACTTGCCGATCGAGGATGGAGCGGGCGATTCCGCTACCGCGACTCAGCCGCATGGGGAACTTTCGATGCGTTACCTCGATACCTTCGCCGCTTAGACCGTCCCACGTTGCAGCACAGTAGTGAACGAGCTCGCCATCGAACGTGAACACACCCCCTTGGGCAGCTCCCGACAGCTTTCGTGCATTTGCCGCGATGGCGTCGAACACCGGCTGCACATCGCGCTGTGACTGGCTGATCACGCGCAGGATTTCACTGGTTGCGGTCTGCTGTTCCAGGCGCTCCTGCAACTCGTTGAACAGCCGCGTGTTCTCGATCGCGATCACAGCCTGGTCCGCAAAGGTCTGGACCAGCTGGACTTGCTTGTCGGTGAACGGGCTTACTTCCATTCGGCGAATGTTGATTGCGCCGATGGCAATGCCTTCGCGCACCAAAGGCACCACGAGCAGGGTTCGATAACCCCCGCTCCGCTGCAGTCTCTTCGAGTCGGGAAATTCATCCTCGGAAACGCTCGCCACGTCCTCTATGTGAAAGATGCGGCGCTCCAGTACCGCGCGACCGGTGATGAGCCCTGGTACTATTGGGAAAACTCCGTCAGACACTGTGGGCACTTCGCCATACTTCGCCACCCGACGCAAGGTCGATCCCTCTACCAGCTGCAGCTGACAATCGTTGGCCCCACAGAGCCGAGCCGCACGTTCCGCGACCGCATTAAGCACCCGCTGAAGATCGGTCGGAGAATTGCTGATCACGCGCAGGATCTCGCTCGTCGCGGCCTGCTGCTCTAGGGACTCGGTCAGCGCGCGCCTGTACGTCTTACGCTCGTTCACTAGCCGCGTGTTCTCGATCGTGATTGCCGCTTCGTTGGCGAAGGTCTTCAGCAGTTCTACTTGCTTGTCGGAGAATCCGCGTATCTGCCTCCGACCTAGCGATAGCGTGCCGATCGCAGCGCCATTGCGCATCAGCGGCGCGACAAGTATGGAGTGGTAGCCGTCTCGTGCTGGTCGTGAGCGTTTCTTTGTCCGAGGACTGGCTAGGCCGCGAAGGTGAAAAGTCTGCCGTGTGAGCACGGCTTTGCCCGCCGCAAAATCTGCACTTACAGGGATAAGGTCGCGCCCAGCGGGGGCTGGCAAGTCGCCATGGTCGGCGACGCAGCGCAGGACAGCCCCGTCGACCAGATGTATCTGAACATCTTGGGCCCCACAGAATTTCGCTGCCCGTTGGGCTATCGACTGCAGCACCTTCGACGTCATGGTCCGCTCCCGGTGGCTGTCTACGACACAGAATAGCACCGAGCGCGGCCAGGGTCGTCGACGGGAGCCGTCGGAATTCTTTCCTAGAATCCGTCGAAAGTTCTTGCAGCGTTACAGGTGACTAGCCTTTCGAAGGCCATCGTCTGCTTTCCACGATTTGAATGACCGGTTTGCGGCTGCTCGAATGTCTATTGAGGGTCGACAGCGCCGGCGAACGGCCGGTCTCGGGAACTAAAGCCCTGAGTTCGGATCCCCGAGCACCCTCGCTCGTCGCAACGCGCAAGCAAGTCTTACTGCTCGACTCGATCACGAAACTCTGTTGATCTCGGTTGCACGACTCATCGCGCCTGAGCCCGATGCCGGAGTTTCCAAGCCCCGAGTGCTCGCGCCCCGAGGCGAATTGCGTGAAGTTCTGCTAGATCGCGGGACTAGGGCCGAGCTTCTTTCGTGGCGAGCGCAGATGCCGTGTCTACTCCATCCAATATTCCCCGCTGAACTCGGTCTCATTTGAGCCTTGACGAGACGGATCGAATTTGCCTGCCGCTCGAATCGTACCGCGCACGCCTTTGAACTTACCAGTTCCTCCGGTCAAGGTGATCACGCCGGTAAAGGTCGTCTTCCGGGAGCCGTCGGCGTTGGCGATGCTCTGCGCCAAGCCGTTCAAGCGCCAGAAGATCTTGTTGCCATCGGACAGAACATACTGTCCGTAGATCATCCCGGGACCGTTTAGATTCGTATAGTCAGTCATCCCACGCGTCCAGCTTTCCACCACTTTCGCGCCATCGAAGCTGGGGGCACTCTCAGACGGTCCGGTATACAGTTCAAAGACCCTTACCTGATGACCAGGCACATCGCCTACATCGATGACGTGTTGTTGCGTATAGCGGCTGTTACCGGCTGGCGAGCTCCAGGAGATAGAGTGCTTTTCCTGGGCCCAACATGTGGTGGTAGCGACGCTCAATAGGGCCCAAGCCGCCGTTGCGGCGATTGGAATGCGCATATGCTCCTCCCTTTGGTAGCAAACGCTCAGACTAACAGCGCGGCACTTACAAATCGATTACGGATTGCTCGCAATTGCAGATTCCGGAGCTCGGCGGTGCGCCTATCTTCACTCCCAGAGCAGGACCAGGCTGTCGCCTATCGAATCACCTCATCGGCGCGCAGGAGAATCGATGACAGCGGCAATGCAGTCGTAACTTACGCGGTTCACGTATGTCCCTCCTGCGGGAGCCCCGCGCTGGCACGCAGCTCCAGCGCCCGCTGCTGCGTTGCGGAGCGCAGCCCCGGTTTGTAGCCCATTGCGAAGAAAGCTTCGGCGCACAGGAAGATCGGTGCGACGAAGATCTGGAACAGATTGGCGGTGAGCGCCGGCTTGCGCCCTTCGAACGAATGGCCGACCAACTGTAGGATCCATCCGCCAACGAACAAGACCAGGAACCACGTGATTCCGATTGACATTGGCTCTAGCGCGATCAGGTTGCCGATGTAGACCAGCATCGCGGTCACAGCGGCGGCGACGAGAGCCAGCGGTACGTCGAGCGTGAGGTAATAGGCCAGCACCGCCGCCGCGAGCAGGATGGCGCCCGTCACGGTGACGCCGCCCACCTCGAGGCGCAGCCAGCTCAGCGGAATGAACAGCGACAGCATGATGGCCGGCACGCCGACGAAATGCGTCGCCTTGTTGCGCGGATCCTGGTGGTACGCGGCGTAGAAGCCCATCTGGTCCACGAGGGTCTTCATCGGGTGACGCCTCCTCACCGCTCGCCGGGAAAAAGAACAGAATAGAGCAAAATTCGAATCACCACCCAGCCGAACGAGGAGCCCATGCAGCGCAGATCGTTTCTCAAGAAAGCCACAGCCGGCGTTGCCGCCGGCGCCGTTGCCGCACCCGCCAGCGGACAATCGCAACCGACGCTGCAGTGGCGCATGGCAGCGAGCTGGCCGAAGAGCCTCGATATCGGCTTTGGCGATGCAGAGCTGATCGCCAGGCGCGTCGCCGAGCTCACCGAGGACCGCTTTCAGATTCGTGTCTTCGCGGGCGGCGAAATCGTGCCGCCGCTTCAGGTGCTGGATGCTGTGCAGGCCGGGACGGTGGAGATGGGCCACACGGCGCTGTACTACTACTTCGGAAAAGATCCGGCGCTCGCGCTGGGCTGCACGATCCCGTTCGGGATGACCGCGCGACAGAATCAGGCGTGGTGGTTCTTCGGTGGAGGCGCCGAAGCGATGGCGCCGCTGCTCAGCGACTACGGGTGCGTCGCGATTCCCTCCGCCAACACGGGCTGCCAGATGGGAGGCTGGTTTCGCAAAGAGATCAAGACGGTCGCCGACCTCAACGGGCTCAAGTTCCGGGTTGGCGGCATGGCGGGCCTGGTGCTGGCGAAGCTCGGAGTGGTCCCGCAGATGATCGCGGCCGCGGACGTTTACCCGGCGCTCGAGAAGGGCACGATCGACGCCGCCGAGTGGGTCGGCCCGTACGACGACGAAAAGCTCGGCTTCAACAAGGTCGCCAAGAATTACTACTACCCGGGGTGGTGGGAAGGCAACGCGATGGTCGTCACGTTGATCAACGAAAATAAATGGAAGGAGCTGCCCAAGCTTTATCGGACCGCGCTCACGATGGCTTGCGCAGAGGCGAACCAGTGGTCGATGGCGAAATACGACGCCCAGAATCCCCCGGCGCTGCGCCGGCTGGTAACCGGCGGCACCAGACTGCTGCCGTTTCCGAAAGCAGTGATGGAGGCGTGCGAGAAAGCCTCGTTCGAGCTGTACGGAGAGCTGAACGCCAAGAGCGCGCACTGGAAACGGATCTACCCCGGGTGGAAGAAGTTCCGGGACGAGCAGTTCTTATGGTTCCGCGTGGCCGAAGCCACCTACGAGAACTACGCGTTCTTCTCCAAGATCAGTCAGGGTCAGTGAAGGCGAGAGCTCTTGGGTAGAACGCACACGCTCCTATTTTGACTGCTTGAACAGGCGCTCCAGTTCCTCCGCCGGGTTGCTCTCCTCCGGCGGCTTCTCACGTTTCGCCGCGGCGTCCGAGTTGCCCTTCGACGTGCTCGAGTCTGGTGACGATTCGCCTTCCAATCGATCGCGTTCGTAATCGGGCGTAGGAACCTGAATCTCGATCTTCGACGGATCGACCGTGGTCCTGGTAAGACTGCCGGTGACCAGGCTGGGGAATGCGATCACGATACCGACGGTGACGAGCTGGATCAGGACGAACGGCACTGCGCCCCAGTAGATCTGGCCCGTGGTCACCGGGGCCATCGGCTTCCCAGTGACCTTGTCCGGATACTCCTTGGCCGGCGCGACGCTGCGCAGGTAGAACAGCGCAAAACCAAACGGCGGGTGCATGAACGAGGTCTGCATGTTGACGCCGAGCAGCACGCCGAACCAGATGAGATCGATGCCCAGCTTGTCCGCGACCGGGCCGAGCAGCGGCACGATGATGAACGCGAGCTCGAAGAAATCGAGGAAGAAGGCCAGCACGAAGGTGAGGAGATTGACAACCACCAGGAACCCGATCTGACCACCCGGCAAACTGGTCAGGAGGTGCTCCACCCACAGGTCGCCGTTCACGGCGCGAAACGTGAGACTGAAAACGGTCGACCCCACCAGGATGAAGATGACGAACGAAGTGAGCTTCGCCGTCGTGTTCATGGCTTGCTTGAGCAGAGACAAGGTCAGACGGCGGTTGAGCAGCGCAAGTATCAGCGCGCCGGTGGCTCCCATTGCCCCGCCCTCTGTCGGGGTGGCGATGCCGAGGAAGATCGTGCCCAGGACGAGAAAGATCAGGGCGAGGGGAGGGATCAGCACGAAAACCACGCGCCGCGCGAGCTTCAGCCCCCGTATCGTGCGCGCGTCGGCGGGGAGCGCCGGAGCGGCTTTGGGGACGCTCCAGGCAATGATGGAAACGAGCACCGCGTACAGAGCCGTCAGCAGCAGACCGGGAACAACCGCGCCCGCGTACATGTCCCCGACCGAGCGGCCGAGCTGATCCGCGAGGACGATCAGCACCAGCGAAGGCGGGATGATCTGAGCGAGCGTCCCGGAGGCAGCGATCACGCCGCTCGCCAGCCGCCGGTCATAGCCGTAGCGCAGCATGATTGGGAGCGAGATCAGCCCCATCGAAATCACGGACGCCGCGACCACACCAGTCGTCGCGGCCAGAAGCGCACCGACAAAGATCACAGCGTAGGCGAGCCCGCCGCGCACTGGCCCGAACAGCTGGCCGATGGTGTCGAGCAGATCCTCGGCCATGCCGCTGCGCTCGAGGATCAGGCCCATGAAAGTGAAGAACGGCACCGCCAGCAGCGTGTCGTTGGCCATGATGCCGAAGACGCGCTCGGGCAGGGCCTGGAACAGCACGGGATGCAGCAGCCCGAACTGCACACCGAGAAACCCGAACGACAGGCCGATCGCAGCGAGCGCGAAAGCGACCGGATAACCGAGCAGCAGGAACACCACCAATGCCGCGAACATGAGCGGCGCGATGTTGGCGACGACGAAGGCGCTCACCGGTTTGCGTCTTGCTCGTCGCGCAGCGGTTCCAACGGCGGTCCCGCGTGCGATTCAGCGGGATCCGGAATTAGCCCCCGGAGAAACGCGATCCGCTTGATCAGCTCGGAAATCCCTTGCACGGTCAGCAGCAGGAAGCCGAGGGGGACCAGCAGCCGGGCGGGCCAGCGGATCAATCCGCCCGCGTTACTGGAGATTTCCCCGCTCGCCCACGCCTTGAGAAAGATCGGCCAGGACAGCCACAAGATGCAGATCGACATCGGCAGCAGGAACAGGAGCGTACCGAAGACGTCGATCCACGCGCGCGTGCGGCGCGAGAGGTGCGACGACACGACATCGATGCGGACGTGCTCGTTGTGCAGCAGCGTGTAGCCTGCGCACAGCAGGAATACGGCCGCGAACAGATACCACTGCAGCTCGAGCCAGGCGTTCGAGCTGAGATTGAGCGCGTAGCGCGAGACCGCGTTGCCCGCGCTCACCAGCACCATCACCAGCACGAGCCACAACACGGCGCGGCCGACGCGCTCGTTCAACCAGTCGATTGCGCGCGACAGCGTGAGCAGGAGCCTCATCGTCATCGAATTGGTTGTCTCCCTCTCCCGCAAGGGGAGAGGGTATGGTTCAGCGCGCCCGCTTCGAATCTCAGAAGTTGACGTTACTCCTGCCCTTCAGCTTGAGAATCTGCCGCGCTTCGTCTGGAGTGGCGATCTCCAGCCCGAGCTCTTCGAGAATTCGCCGGATCTTGGCGACCTGATCGGCATTGGTCTTGGCGAGCTGCCCTTTGCCGATCCACAGGCTGTCCTCCAGGCCGACGCGGACATTGCCGCCCATCACCGCCGACTGCGTGGCGATGAACATCTGGTTGCGGCCGCCGCCCAGCACCGACCACTGGTAGCTCTCGCCGAATAGCCGGTCGGCCGTGCGCTTCATGTGCAGCACATCCTCCGGGTGTGGACCGATGCCGCCACGGATCCCGAACACCGACTGAATGAAGAGCGGCGGCTTGACCAGGCCCCGGTCCAGGAAATGTGCAGCAGTGTACAAGTGCCCGATGTCGTAGCACTCAATCTCGAAGCGCGTGTCGTTGCCGCTGCACGATTGCAGGATGTAGGCGATGTCCTTGAAGGTGTTCTTGAAGATGCGTTCGTCGCTGCCCTGGAGATACGGCAGCTCCCAGCCGTGCTTCCATTCCTTGTACCGCGGGATCATCTCGTACAGGCCGAAGTTCATCGACCCCATGTTCAGCGAAGCGACCTCGGGCTTGAGCTGCAGGGCGGGCTGCAGCCGCTCTTCCACGCTCATGGTCGGCGCGCCACCGGTGGTCAGGTTGACCACGACATCGCACGCCGTTTTGATCTTGGGCAGGAAGCGCTTGAACACCGCTGGATCCTGCGTCGGCCGGCCGTCCTCGGGCATGCGCGCATGGAGATGCACGATTGCCGCCCCGGCTTTGGCCGCGCCGATCGCTGCTTCCGCGACCTCGTCGGGCGTCACCGGCAGGTGCGGCGACATGGTAGGGGTGTGAATCGCGCCCGTCACGGCGCAGGTGATGATGACTTTTCTCTGTGCAGCCATTTGGCTTGATCTCCTCCCGATCAACTCCGGCCGATTCTACCCGAAGCGCTGTAGGCAACCTCGGCGTCTAAGTTTTTCGATTTCGATAGAAATTGACCATCTCCGTGTTATCCCGGTCGCCGAGGCCGTCGGCCACCATCTTGCGGAACAACTCCGTGACGCCAGCGGTCACCGGCATCGGTGCGCCGACATGACGGGCGAGGTCGTGGATGAGTTCGAGATCCTTGAGCATCAGCGCGGCGCGTCCGGTGATCGAAAAATCCGAAGTCACCATCTTTGGAAACATTTCCTGAAGCTGACGGGAGTCCGCGCGCCCGCCGGCCAGTGCTTTCGGAATCTTTGCCGCTTCGATGCCGGCACGCTCGGCGAACGCGCAGGCCTCAGCGAGCACGGCGAGCCCGGTGGAAACCAGCACCTGATTAATCATCTTGGTCGCCTGTCCGGCACCGTTCGCTCCCATCAAGGTTGCCCGCGCAGCGAGCGCATCCCACAGTGGGCGGGCGCGTTCGAAAATATCCGGCTGCCCTCCGACCATGATGGCCATTTTCCCCTCGCGCGCAGCAGGTGCGCCGCCGGAAATCGGCGCGTCGAGCCATGCCATCCCGCATTGAGAGGCCAGTCGGGCTGCCATGTCGCGCGCATGCGCAGCCGCGCAGGTCGACATGTCGACCAGGACCTTGCCGGTGCCCCCACCCGCGGCTACTCCGTCTTCGCCGAAGACAACCTTCTCCAGGGCGACCCCATCGCTCACGCATGTGATTACGAAAGTGCGGCTACGGGCGAGTTCCGCCGGGCTGAGCGCTTCGGTTGCGCCCGCCTTCAAGAGGTCGGCAAGCTTCCTTCTGTCCCGATTCCACACGATAGGAGCGAATCCGCAATCGATCAGGCGACGCATGATTGCTCCGCCGAGAACGCCTGCTCCGATGCAACCGACAAGGGGTTTTGCGGTGCTCATTTCTCTCTCCTTGAAAACCAAAGCTGGACAATGGCCTCTCCGAAGCGGTCGCTGATCTGTTTCTCACGCGCAGGCGGTGATCCGCGGCGGGTACCGCTGCGTCGTCGAGCAGGCACTTCACTGTAGGGAGTTGCCGAGGCGCATCTCCTCAACGCGACAGGTTCTACCCTTACGGGCATCCCGGGGATGACGAAGGCGGGGCTGTGCCCGCTCGCTTTATTCTCTCGGCGCCATTGCGCGCTTGTGCGCAACCAGCGCCATCAAGCGGCGATCGCGCCAGGCTTCGCGCTGTGCATGGTTTGCCTGCGGCATGATCTTACGCCGCTCGGCCTCGATCTTCGAGACAAGCGGCTCGTCCCATGGTTTGTGCTGCACGGCGGCAACCTGCTCGTAGAGCACCCGCCCATAACGCGCCGCGTAATCTCGTACGCCCCCAGGAGCGTTGAGATCGATGGTCTCGAACGGGCCCATGAATGACCAGCGCAGGCCCAGGCCATCTTTGATGGTTTTGTCGAGATCTTCCGCTGATACGTAGCCTTCGCCCACCAGCCGCCAGGCTTCCATCAGCAGGGCCGCCTGGAGGCGGTTCAGGATGAACCCCTGTATTTCCTTGTTCATGACGATCGGCACCTGGCCGACTTTCTCGTGCAGCGCGCGGGCGCGTGCCACCACGTCGGCGCCGGTCCACGGCGCCGGGCAAAGCTCGACAATCGGCACGACATGAGGCGGGTTGACGGGGTGCGCCACAATGCAGCGATGGCGGCCGGCGAGCCCCTCGCTGAATGCCGACGCCGGAATGGTGGAAGTCGAGCTCGCCAAAATGCAGGCGGGCTTCGCGATGGTGTCCATCTGCGCGTACACCTCACGCTTCACGTCCAGACGCTCAGCCGTGTTCTCCTGGACGTAGTCGGCGTCGCGGACTGCTTCCGCCAGCGTTGCCGTGGGAGTCAGTCGATGGCTGATGCTGCTTGGCTCCTCGTCGATCAGCCCGGCGTTGCGCAGTTCCCGCGCCGCGTCCTCGATCAGGCGGAGCGCGTTCGGCACGGCGGACAGATCGCTGTCCCACAGCTTCACTGGATGTCCGGCGCGGGCGAACACGATGGCCCATGCGCGGCCGATGAGCCCAGCGCCGATGATTGCGACTTTCTCCATTCTTGCTCCTCAAAAACAATTTGAGCCGCCAAGACGCCAAGGCGCCACGAACAACGAAAACAGAAAGGCGCGCGCGAGCGCTTGAACATCACGGCGGAGAAGCCGAGCTACCCGCACGTTTGAATGATCTTCAAGAATTGGGGGGTTCTTGGCGGGCTTGGCGTCGTGGCGGCTCTTCTCGGCTTGTTTCGTCGTCTATTGCGCCTCAACCGTCAACCGAGCATTTCTACGCCTGCGCAGACCGAGATCGCCTGTCCGGTGACGTGTTTCCCGAGATCGCTCGCGAGGTAGAGCGCCATGTCGGCGATGTCCTGCGCGCTCACCATCGTGCGCATCGAAACCCGCTCGAGAGAGATCTTTCTCTGCTCCTCGAAGCTGATGCCCAGCGCCTTCGCTTTGGCCGCGACAACACGGTCCATGCGCTCGCCCTCGACCACACCGGGCTGGATAGCGTTGACGCGGATGTTGTCGGTGCCCAGCTCCATGGACAGGCTTTTGCTGAAGCCCACCACGCCCCACTTGGCTGCGGCGTAAGGCGTGCGGAACGGAAACCCCAGCCGTCCCGCGGCCGATGAAAGATTGATGATGCTTCCGCCACCGGCCGCCTTGAGCAGCGGCACTGCGAGGCGCGTGCAATAGAACATGCCGTTTAGGTCGATGTCGATGCAGCGCCTCCAGTCCTCGATGCTGATGTCTTCGATCTTCGCCGTCGGTCCGGCGATGCCGGCGTTGTTGACCAGCACGTCGAGGCCGCCCAGGCGCGTCTTGGTGTCGGCGAAGAGACGATCCACCTGCTGCAGGTCCGAGACGTCGCACAGGGTGGCCGAGACACCGAGCGCCGAGACTGTCTCGTCGACGGCAGACTGAACGACGTCGCAGATGTGCACTTTGGCGCCCGCCTTGACGAACGTTTGCGCCATGACGCGGCCGATGCCTCCGGCCCCGGCGGTGACCAGGACGCGTTTTCCTTTCACTGTCAGTTCCATGTTTTCCTCAGTAAGGTCAGATCAACCGCGGACACGCAGAGCGCGCGGAGAAAACCAAAAAATCATACTGAAAGACATCCATTCTCTATGGTTCCGCTTTTCTCTGCGCTCTCCGCGTCTCCGCGGTTTCACTGAGTCTTTGCGAGCCGGCGCGCTTGCGCGGCGTTGAGCATGGAGAGGTACGCGACCTTGCCGTCCAGCCGTGCAAGCTGCGCAGCATCCGCGTTGCCCGCGGCATGGGCAGCGGCGTATCGATGAATCGCCGCTCGCAGCCGTCGCCGCTCCTGGCGCGACAGCCCGAGCACGTCGTTCACCACCACACCAGTCACGGTCTGGCGCGTACCACTGCGCTTGATACGGGTCTTGTCGTGGTTCAGCTCGAAGCCTTCGTCCTCCACCACACGCTGTGCCAGCAGACGGAGCGCGTAGGCGGCGTCGATGTCGTCGCCCGAAAAGGTGAGATCGTCCGCGTAGCGCGTGTAAGCGAACCCGTAGCGGCGCGCGAGCCCCGCCAGCCGGCGGTCCATTTTGACCACTACCGCGTTGCTCAGGCCCGGACTGGTGGGGGCGCCCTGCGGGCAGGCCCGAGGACCTGCCGGCGGAAAATAGCGTATCCCACCAACGAGCACCGGCTGCCGCGGCGCTTCGGTCATGAGCGCGGCCAGCGCCGTCGCGACCGGATAGCCGTAGCCGAGGGAGATCAGCAACCCGCGCACGCGGCCGAAATGGATGGAGCCGAAGAAATCCTTGAGGTCGAGCTGCAGGATCACGCCGCGGCCGACGTGCGGTTCGGCGTTGCTGCGCACGGACCGTTTACGGCGAAAGCCGTGCGCGAATTCGCTCGCGGGCAGCTTGCTCACCAGCAGGGCATCGAGACGGCGCTGCAGCCGCTTGAGGCGCTCCTTGGGGGCCATGATCAGCCGCTCGCCGCCACTGCGCTTGGCGATCCCAAATGTCACGTAGTGCATGGCCCGGTCTTTCGCGCTGTGCATCGAGAAGTGACGAAGCGCCTTCAGCTCCAGGTCGAGCGCGCCAGCAAGCGCCGTCTCGTTGTCCCACACCGGCAGACCATAACGCGCCAGCTGCGCTGCGTCCGTCGCGAGCGTGCGCAGACTGCGCGCTGCGCTGCGCAGCGTCGGCGAGAACAGGCGCCGCGCTTCGTCGCGCGTCAGCCGGTCCTTGGGCGGACGGCGCGCCGTGACCGTATGGTGCTGCGGCGCCTGCTTGGGCATGAGGCGCTCGTCGTGTAGAGCGAGACGTCGCTGGCCGGGCTTGAGGGGCGCGGGTGCGGTGGGCGCGGGCGCCTGGGGCTGAATCACCGGCATTGGTGTCGGCGCCGCTGCAGGAGTCGGCTTGGCGGCTGACGCTGCGGGTCGCGCCGCGGGCGCGGGGCGCGGCGGTGCCTGCGGTGCGGTGCGAGCCGACACTGTCGATGCTGGCTGCGCTCGCGGCGCCGGAGACGGAGGCCGGGAAGCCGGTTGCGGCGCAGGAGGCGTCGGCGCTTGCGGGCGGGGGGGTGGCGGGCGCGGTGGTGCAGGTCGTGAGGCTGCCTGCAACGGAGCGGAGCGCACGTCGGGCTTCTTACCTGCAAACACCCGGCGCAGGAAATCCATCAGTCCCACGGTTGCTCCGATCCGCAAGCTGGGCTCAGTGCAGGCGAGAGAGCACGCCGGGCGACCACTTGCGAGGCTCTGGACTCATGGCCTCCCCGCGTGTCCGCGGGGAACCGTGGCGAAGTCATGCGCTCAAGGCGCCGCCCCGGCGAAACACCGGGGCACTGCTGGCTGGTTGCGCGCCG
>DASPUW010000305.1:0-2626 GCA_035622675.1 Burkholderiales bacterium
GCGGGCGAGATCTTCGAGGAAACCTCCAGCAGAAATGCCGAGTTTTGTCCGTGCTTGTACCAACCGCTGCGCTGCGTCCTCAGACAGTCCTTTCACCATGCGTAACCCCAAGCGAATCGCGGGCTGCGATTCTG
The DNA here is from genome assembly GCA_035622675.1 of Burkholderiales bacterium. Taxonomy (GTDB): domain Bacteria; phylum Pseudomonadota; class Gammaproteobacteria; order Burkholderiales; family SHXO01; genus SHXO01. The sequence continues at coordinate 135 of DASPUW010000305.1, forward strand.
CGGTCCTCTCTAATGTGCCCGCGAACATTGAGTCTGCCGCCAGATGCGACCCTGTAACGGGCAGGGGCCGGCGGATCGGTTGCGCGGGCACTTGCACGCTTCCGCGGTCGCATCCCCTTGGGGCCCCTGCTCCGCGCTCCAGCGTGCAGTCCCACTCGCTGATCAGCACATCGACCGGCCGCATCTCGACGCCATGGCATTGCACGTCCTGCACGAGCTGGGACGGCGCATAGAACCCCATGGGTTGGCTGTTGAGCAGCGCGCAGGTGAAAGCGGCGGGCTCGTAGCGTTTGAGCCAGCACGAGACGTACACCAGCAGCGCGAAGCTGGCCGAGTGCGACTCGGGAAAGCCGTACTCGCCGAAACCGAGGATCTGGCGATAGATCTGATCTGCGAATGCTTCGGCGTAGCCGCGCTCACGCATGCCGTCCTTCAGCCGCTGCTCGAACGGCTCGAGCCCGCCTCGTCTGCGCCAGGCCGCCATCGCGCGCCGCAGCCGATCCGCTTCGCCCGGCGTAAAGCCAGCCGCGACCACTGCGAGCTGCATGACCTGCTCCTGGAAGATGGGCACCCCCAGCGTGCGCTCGAGCACCTCCTTCACCGCATCGGAAGGATAGGTGACAGGCTCGAGTCGGGCCCGGCGCCGCAGGTAGGGATGCACCATGCCGCCCTGGATCGGACCGGGGCGCACGATGGCCACTTCGATCACCAGGTCGTAAAAACAGGTCGGCCGCATGCGCGGGAGCATGGACTGCTGCGCGCGCGATTCGATCTGGAACACGCCGATGGTGTCGGCGTGGCCCACCATCTCGTACACGCCGGGATCCTCAGCAGGCACGTCGGCTATCGTGAGCGGCTTGCCGCGGTAATTGCTCGTGAGATCCAGCGCGCGGCGGATGGCGGTGAGCATGCCCAGCGCCAGAACGTCCACCTTGAGCAGGCCGAGCGCATCGAGATCGTCTTTGTCCCACTGAATCACCGTGCGATCGTCCATGGCGGCATTCTCGATCGGCACCAGGCGCGACAGCGGCCCGCGCGAGATGACGAAACCGCCCACGTGCTGAGACAGATGACGTGGGAAGCCGACGAGGATGTCCACCAACGCGGCGAGCCGGTCGATCACCGGATTGTCGGGATTGAAACCCGCTTCGCGCAGCCTCTCCGGCCGCACGCGCCGGCCGTCCCACCAAGCCAGGCCTTTGGCCAGCCTATCCACCTGTGCGAGGTCCAGCCCCAGCGCTTTGCCCACGTCGCGCAGGGCGCTCTTGGGACGGTAGGTGATGACGGTGGCAGCCAGCGCTGCGCGATCGCGGCCGTATTTGCGATAGATGTACTGGATCACCTCCTCGCGCCGTTCGTGCTCGAAGTCGACGTCGATGTCTGGTGGCTCGTTGCGCTCTTTGGAAACGAACCGCTCGAACAGCATCTGCATGCGCGCCGGGTCCACCTCGGTGATGCCGAGGCAGTAGCACACGGCGGAATTGGCCGCCGAGCCGCGTCCCTGGCACAGGATCCCCTGGTCGCGCGCGAAGCGGACAACGTCATAGACGGTGAGGAAGTAAGGCTCGTATTGCAGCTGCGCGATGAGCGAGAGCTCGTGCTCGACCAGCGCGCGGGCCTTGGCGATATCGAACTGCTGGCTGGAGGTGAAGCGGCTGCCCCAACCATGAGCCGCTGAAGGTGGCGCCCTCACCCCCGACCTCTCTCCCGGGGGGAGAGCCCTCACCCCCGACCCCTCTCCCGAGGGGAGAGGGGGGACCAGTTCGCTGCCGAAGCGCCAGCGGAATCCCTTTTCCGCGAGCTTGCGCAGCCAGCTGGCTGGCGTTTCGCCCGTTGGCACCAGCTCTTCGGGATACTCGTAGCGCAGGCTGTCCAGCGAGAAGCAGCAGCGCTCGGCGACGTTCAGGGTTTCGATCAACAGCTCGGGCGGATAGATGCGCGCCAAGCGCTCGCGCCGCCGCAGATGGCGCTCACCGCTGGGAAGAAGAGCGCGGCCCACCTGCGCAATCGGGCATTTCAAGCGCACGGCGGTGAGCGTGTCCTGCAGCGCGCGGCGGGCGCGCAGGTGCATATGCACATCGCCGGCGGCAACCAATGGCAGGCCGCTCTCGCGGGACAACCGATCGAGCCGGTCGAGCCGCGCGCGGTCATCGGACCCGCATAGAAGCTCCGCTGCGATCCATGCATTGCTTGGGAAACGTTCGCCGAGCCAATGCGCATCATCGAGGCTCGGTCCCGCTGTGGGCAGCAGCAACGCGAGACAACCGGGCAGGCCGAATTCGAGGTCGCTGCGGGTGAGACGGTATTCGCCTTTGCGCGCCTGACGCCGCCCGCGCGTGATCAGCTCGGAAAGATTGCCGTAGCCTTCGCGATCGGTGGCCAGCAGCACGACGCGCAACGTCGAGCTTGAAGCAGGGCTAGCAAGGTTAGAGATGACCCCCTCACCCTTACCCTCTCCCCCGAAAGCGGGGGAGAGGGGATTTTCTTTTTTT
>DASPUW010000306.1:0-3545 GCA_035622675.1 Burkholderiales bacterium
CCGTAGAGGATTGGGTTCAGACCCAGGCGGAGCTCGCCGAATCGCTGGGCATCGAGCGCTTCGCGGTGGTCATGGGCGGCAGCCTGGGCGCCATGCAGGCGCTGCAGTGGACGATGAGCTTCCCGGACCGCATCCGTCACGCTCTCGTGATCGCGGCCGCGCCCAAGCTGTCTGCACAGAACATCGCCTTCAACGAGGTGGCGCGCCAGGCGATCATGACCGATCCCGATTTTCACGACGGACATTTCTACGCCCACGGTGTCACGCCCCGGCGCGGCCTGCGCCTGGCGCGCATGATCGGGCACATCACGTATCTATCGGACGACGCGATGGCCGAGAAATTCGGCCGCGCGCTGCGTCATGGCACGCTCAAGTTCAACTTCGACGTCGAGTTCGAGATCGAATCCTACCTGCGCTATCAGGCGGACAAGTTCTCCGACTACTTCGACGCCAACACGTATCTGCGCATCACCAAGGCGCTGGATTACTTCGACCCGGCAGCGGACTACAACGGCGATCTGACCAAGGCGCTGGCGCGCGCCAAAGCCGCATTCCTGCTGGTGTCGTTTACCTCCGATTGGCGTTTCTCGCCGGCGCGCTCGCGCGAGATTCTCAAGGCATTGGTAGACAATCGCCTCGATGTGTCGTACGCGGAAATCTCCGCACCTCACGGCCACGACGCCTTCCTCATGGAAGACCCGCGCTACCACGCTCTGATCCGCACCTACCTGGATAACATCTCGATCGCATGAAACACGCAACCGCGCACGCCGTGGCGTCCGGCGCTGCCGACCACCGCCTGGTGGATCGTCCCGAATTCGAGGCGATCGCGGCATGGATCGAGCCGGGCGCGCAGGTGCTCGACCTGGGCTGCGGGGACGGCTCCCTGCTGCGCTACTTGAAGGACGAGCGCGGCGCCATGGGATACGGGATCGACATCGACGATGCCAACATATTGGCAAGCGTACGCAACGGCGTGAACGTGTTGCAGAGCAATCTGGAATCGGGACTGGCCGGCTTCGAGTCCGGCTCGTTCGACTATGTAGTGCTGTCCCAGACGCTGCAGGCTGTGCGCCACACCGAGCAGATCATCGGTGAGATGCTGCGTGTGGGGCGCCAGGGGATCGTCACTTTCCCGAACTTTGGTTACTGGAGACACCGGCTGCAGGTCATGCGGGGGCGCATGCCGGTGTCCTCGACCCTGCCATTTGAATGGTACGACACACCCAACGTGCACCTGTTCACGATCCGCGACTTCGAAACCTTCTGCGCTACGCATGCCATCCGTATTCTGGAACGAGTCGTAATGGACCAGCGGCGGCGCGTCTCGATTCTGCCCAATCTGATGGGATCGCTCGCGGTGTACCGCTTCGACCGAGGCCTCGGCCATAAGCACTGACAGCGGCGCGCCGGGCGTCCCTGCGTCTGCGACGGCACAGGCTGGCGCGTCCCCTTCCGTCCGCGAAGTTCTGTTCACGCGGCGCATGCTGATCTGCGTGTTCATCGGGTTCAGCTCGGGGCTGCCGCTTTACGTGCTCCTCACGCTGGTTCCGGGGTGGTTGCGCTCGGAGCATGTCGACCTCAAAGCGATCGGGCTGTTCACGCTCATTCAGTTCCCCTATACCTGGAAGTTTCTGTGGTCGCCGCTGCTCGACCGTTTTGCTTTTCCCTGGATGGGGCGCCGGCGCGGCTGGATGTTGATCACCCAATGCGCGTTGCTTCTGACGATCAGTCTGCTCGGCGGACTGCTGCCCGCCACCGAAATGCGTTCCATCGTGGGTCTCGCGGCGTTGAGCGCGTTCTTGAGCGCAAGTCAGGACATCGTGCTGGACGCCTATCGGCGCGAGTTGCTGAGCGACGCCGAGCTCGGGCTCGGAACGGCTGTTTATGTCAACGCGTACAAGATCGCCGGTTTGATCCCCGGCTCGCTGTCGCTGGTGCTGGCGGACCACTACCCGTGGCCGATCGTTTTCATCGTGACCGCGTTGTTCATGTTGCCCGGAATCGGCATGACACTTCTGGTCCAGGAACCCGCCATTCCAGCCGGAGCGCCCCGCACATTGCGCAGCGCGGTGGTCGAGCCCTTCGTCGAATTCATCGGCCGAGCCGGCTGGCGCCAGGCGGCGATCGTCCTCGCTTTCATCTTCCTGTACAAGCTGGGCGACAGCATGGCCACCGCCCTGGCTACGCCCTTTTACCTCGACATGGGCTTCAGCAAATCCGAAATCGGCCTCATCGCCAAGAACGCGGGCCTGTGGCCCAGCGTGTTCGGCGGACTCGTGGGTGGCCTGTGGATGGTGAGGCTCGGCATCAACCGCGCGCTGTGGCTGTTCGGCGCGGTGCAGGCGCTGTCGATTCTGGGCTTCGCGCTGCTGTCGCAGCTTCCGGCTGACCGCTTAGCGCTCGCCAGCGCGATCGGCTTCGAAGCGCTGGGGGTGGGTCTCGGAACGGCGGCGTTCACGGCGTTCATCGCGCGCACCACCAATCCGCGCTACACCGCTACCCAGTTCGCCCTGTTCACGAGCCTGGCTGCTGTGCCGAGGACGCTGATCAATGCCACCACCGGCTGGATCGTGGAGCACATCGGCTGGCTCGACTTCTATCTGCTGTGCACCGCGTTGGCGCTACCCGGGATGGTGTTGCTGTGGTGGGTGGCGCCGTGGAACGAGAAGATCGTGACGCGTGACACATGACCAATCACGAAGCGCGGGTCGCGGGCAATTCGCAGTCGTAGTCGATGATGAGCGGAGCGTGATCTGAAAAGCGCTTCGCCTTGTAGATCGAGGCCTTGATGGCTTTTGCGGCGATACCCGGCGTGGCGATCTGATAGTCGATGCGCCAGCCGACGTTTTTGGCCCAAGCCTGGCCGCGATTGGACCACCAGGTGTACTGCTCGGGCCGAGGATCGATACGCCGGAACACATCCACATAACCCAGCCGGTCGAACACGCCGGAAAGCCACGCCCGCTCCTCGGGAAGGAAGCCGGGATTCTTCTGATTCGAGCGCCAATTCTTGAGGTCGATTTCCTGGTGCGCGATGTTCCAGTCGCCGCAGATGATCGCCTCCCTTCCGCTGGTTGCAAGCGCGTGCAGTCTCGGGATCACGCGCTCGAGAAAACTGAATTTCACCGCCAGCCGCTCCGGCGAGCTCGAACCCGAGGGCAGATAGAAGGACACCACACTCAACGCACCGAACTGGGCCTCGAGATAGCGGCCTTCCGCGTCGATGTCGGCAATGCCCAATCCCGAGACGACACGGTCGGGGGTCTTGGCACAGTACAGACCCACGCCGCTATAGCCCTTCTTGTCCGCGAAGTGAAAGTATCCTGTGAGCGGTGTCGGATCGCGCACGGCGCTGGTGAGATCGGTCTGCTGTGCTTTCAGCTCCTGGAGGCATACCACGTCCGCATTTTGGCGGCGCAGCCAGCGCAGCAAGCCTTTGTTGACGGCCGAGCGCAGGCCGTTTAGATTCAATGTGATGATGCGCAAGGGGAACCGGGTCTGAGCTTTCGTCACGACTTCATCGCGTTCGCCTTGGAGCGCAA
>DASPUW010000307.1:0-6876 GCA_035622675.1 Burkholderiales bacterium
GCTTTGGGAGGAAGGCGGACCGGGCAATGGCTCGCGCATGCGAGACTTGATCAGAGCTTCCCTAGAAGCCAGTGCGAGGTCAGATGGATTGCACCGACGCCGGGGCACCCGGTGAGTTCCTCCTCGTTGCCAGACGGAACAATTCGCTGTCTTCCGCGGGCAGAGCGCTGGTCTTCGCCTCTCTGGTTATTCTCTGCTTCGCTATATCTGTGGCGTTCGCATTTCATGGTGCCTGGCTCGTGCTGCCGTTCGCGGGGGCGGAGATGCTCGTGCTGTTCGTCGCTTTCCGCTGCATCGAGCGCCACGCCGCGGACTTCGAGTCCATCGCGATCAAAGGGGACCGCGTGCTGCTCGAACGATGGGAAACCGGCCGCGCGAGCCGCTTCGAGTTCAATCGCTTCTGGGCGCAGGTGGTCGTGCACCGATCCGCTCCGGGCCACGTGACGCTGGCGCTGCGCTCGCATGGACGCGAGGTCGAGTTCGGGCGGCATCTGACCGAAGAGCAGCGCGGCGTGCTGGCGAGCACGCTCAGCCGGCAGCTGAGATCAGGCGGATAGTCGAGCAAACAGCACTTACTCGGGGAGATCATGATCAGAACAATCGCGCGCAGCCTCACCGGCTTGTTCCTGACCGTCGTGGGCGGCGGCCTCGCGCACGCCGAAATGAGGCTCAACCTGCAGCAGCCCGAGACCATCATCGCGCACGAGATCTACGAACTGCACACGGTGATTCTGCTCATCTGCGTGGTGATTTTCATCGTGGTGTTCGGCGCGATGTTCTACGCGCTGTGGAAGCATCGCAAATCGGTCGGGCACAGGGCCGAGCAGTTTCACGAGAACACCACGGTCGAGATCATCTGGACCGTCATCCCGTTTCTCATCCTGATCGGCATGGCGATCCCGGCCACCAGGACGGTCCTGGCCATGAAGGACACCTCCTCTCCGGACCTGACCATCAAAGCCACCGGCTTCCAGTGGAAATGGCGCTACGACTATCTGGACGAGGACATCGGCTTCTACAGCGCTCTCACCACACCGCTCGAGCAGATCGAGAACCACGCGCCCAAAGGTGAGCATTACCTGCTCGAGGTGGACAACCCGATGGTGGTGCCGATCGGCAAGAAAGTGCGCATTCTCGCCACGGCCAACGACGTCATTCACGCCTGGTGGGTGCCCGCGTTTGGCGTCAAGCAGGATGCCATCCCCGGCTTCGTGCGCGATACCTGGTTCAAAGTCGACACGCCCGGCACCTACCGCGGACAGTGCGCCGAGCTGTGCGGCAAGGATCACGGCTTCATGCCGATCGTGGTCGAGGCGGTGGACGAAGGCAAGTACAAGGAGTGGGTGGCGCAGCAGCAGAGCAAGAAGTCGCAGACCTCCGCCGCCGCTGCAGCCGATGTCAACAAGACCTATACCCTGGACGACCTGAAGAGCGAGGGTGAGAAGGTCTACGGCAAAACATGCGTGGCCTGCCACCAGGCCAGCGGACAGGGCATGCCGCCTACATTCCCGTCTCTGGCGGGAGGCAAGATCTCGACCGGGCCGATTGCCGCGCATATCGACATCGTGGTGAACGGCAGCAAGAAGAATCCAGCCATGGTGGCGTGGAAGAACCAGCTGTCGGACCTCGAGATCGCCGGGGTGATCACGTACGAGCGCAATTCGTTTGGCAACAAGCTGGGCGATATGGTGCAGCCGAAGGACATCGCTGCGGCGCGTAAATAGATTCCACAGTCGAAGCTGAGTCAGGAGAACACGCTATGGAAGCGGCACACGGCCACGAGCACGCAGACGAGCACGCTCATCATCCGAGCGGGATCATGCGTTGGGTCACGACCACCAACCACAAGGACATCGGTACCTTGTACCTGTGGTTCTCGTTCATCATGTTCCTGACCGGCGGGGTCATGGCGCTCACCATCCGCGCCGAGCTGTTCCAGCCGGGCCTGCAGATCGTGCGCCCCGAGCTGTTCAACCAGCTCACCACCATGCACGGCCTCGTCATGGTCTTCGGCGCGATCATGCCGGCGTTCGTTGGCTTCGCGAACTGGCAGGTGCCGCTGATGATCGGCGCGCCTGACATGGCATTCCCGCGCTTGAACAACTGGAGCTTCTGGCTGCTCCCTCCAGCCGCCATCCTGCTGATGACGTCGTTCCTCGCGCCAGGCGGGGCCACCGCCGCCGGCTGGACCCTGTACGCGCCGCTCTCGATTCAGATGGGTCCGGGCATGGACATGGCGATCTTCGCCATCCATATCCTGGGCGTGTCCTCGATCATGGGGTCGATCAACATCATCACCACGATCCTGAACATGCGCGCACCGGGCATGACGCTCATGAAGATGCCGCTGTTCGTCTGGACCTGGCTGATCACAGCCTATCTGCTCATCGCCGTCATGCCGGTGCTGGCGGGGGCGGTGACGATGCTGTTGACCGATCGCCACTTCGACACCCACTTCTTCAATGCCGCGGGCGGCGGCGACCCGGTGCTGTTCCAGCACGTGTTCTGGTTCTTCGGGCACCCCGAGGTGTACATCATGATTCTGCCCGGCTTCGGGATCGTGTCGCAGATCATTCCGACCTTTTCCCGCAAGCCGCTGTTCGGCTACTCCTCCATGGTGTACGCCACGGCCTCCATCGCCATCCTCTCGTTCATCGTGTGGGCCCACCACATGTTCACGGTGGGGATGCCGGCGGCCGGCCAGCTGTTTTTCATGTACGCAACCATGCTGATCGCGGTGCCCACCGGTGTGAAGGTGTTCAACTGGGTGGCGACCATGTGGCGCGGCGCGATCAGTTTGGAGACGCCGATGCTGTTCGCGCTCGGCTTCATCTTCCTGTTCACGATGGGTGGCTTTACCGGCCTGGTGCTGGCCATCACTCCGATCGATATTCAGCTCCAGGACACGTATTACGTCGTCGCGCACTTCCACTACGTTCTGGTTGCCGGAGCCTTGTTCGCGATTTTCGGCGGGATCTACCTGTGGCTGCCGAAGTGGACCGGCCATATGTACGACGAGAAGCTGGGCAAGACGCATTTCTGGCTGTCGTTCATCTTCTTCAACATGGCCTTCTTCGTGCAGCACTTCCTGGGGCTGGCGGGCATGCCCCGCCGCGTGCCCGACTATGCGTTGCAGTTTGCCGATTTCAACCGAATTTCGAGCATTGGCGCATTCGGCTTCGGGCTGTCGCAGCTCCTGTTCCTGTACCTTGTGCTCAAGTGCATCCGCGGGGGACAGAAGGCCTCGAACAAGGTATGGGAAGGGGCACAGGGGTTGGAGTGGACGCTGCCCTCGCCTCCGCCTTACCACACCTTCGAGACGCCGCCGATCGTCAAGTGATCAGAGCCCAAGCAAAACGCCCCGCAGTGGGCACCGGCCATCTTGCTTCGGAGCGCGTGGTGTCGCGTAACCGCAAGACGGCGCTGGTGCTGTGTTCGGTGGTGATCGCGTTCTTCATCGGCGTGATCGTCCGGCATTGGCTGTGGCCCTCGGCATGAGCCAGGCTTCCGCGAACCGCGCGTTGCTGTTGAAGCTGATCGCTGTGGCGATCGGCATGTTCGCCTTCGGTTTTGCACTGGCGCCGTTCTACGCCAAGCTGTGCGAGGCCGTTGGGTTGAATCAGATTCAAAGCGCCGATGCGGTTCCCGGCAACACTCAAGTGGACCGCAGCCGCTTGGTCACTCTGCAGTTCGACGCAAATTTGCGCGACGATCTGCCATGGAGCTTTCGCCCGCTCACGCGGAGCATTCGAGCGCATCCGGGTGAACTGGTGCAGGTAGTCTACGAAGTGAAGAACGGGTCGGACCAGCCGGTGCTGGGGCAGGCGGTTCCCAGTTACGGGCCGCAGCTGGCGGTACGGTACGTGAAGAAACTGGAGTGTTTTTGCTTCACCCGGCAGGAGCTGAAGCCGCACGAGACGCGGCAAATGCCCGTCGTGTTCCTGGTTGGGCCGGACTTGCCGGCTGACGTGAACACGGTGACGCTCTCGTACACTTTCTTCAAGGTCGAGGGCGCGGGAGCCAAGCCGGGCTGAGCATGACCGAAGACCAAGCGCCGGAGACGTTGACCCCGGCACGCCGGAAGGCCGGGCCGCTGCAGGTTGCTCAGGCGGTGTTGTGGTCGTTCTTCGGCGTGCGCAAGTCGAGGGATCACGACGCTGACGCCGCGACCCTGACGCCGCTGCAGGTGATCGTGGCCGGGGTTATCGGCGCAGCGCTGTTCGTGGCCAGCCTGATCTTGATCGTGCGCTGGGTGACGCGCTGAGCGGATTTAGGAGTCGAAGTAAAAGGAGAACCACAAATGAGTCAGATGAGTCAGGCTGCGCGCTACTACTTGCCTCAACCTTCGCACTGGCCGATCTTCGGCTCGCTCGCCCTGCTTCTGATGGCCTCGGGCGCGGCTATGTGGCTGAACACGGCGGCGCTCGGGCCGTACTTGGTGGCAGCCGGCTTTGCGGTCCTGATCTACATGCTGTTCGGCTGGTTCGGCACCGTGATTCGCGAGAGCGAAGGCGGCAAGTTCAACCATCAGGTCGATATTTCGTTCCGCTGGGGAATGAGCTGGTTCATCTTCTCCGAGGTCATGTTCTTCGCGGCATTCTTCGGTGCGCTGTTCTACATGCGTGTGTTGTCCGTTCCCTGGCTGGGTAGCGGCGCGACCCAGGAGGTCCTGTGGCCTGGCTTCAAGGCCACGTGGCCGGTCGCCGGTCCCGGACTGAAAGAGGCCTTCTCGCCCATGGCGGCATGGGGTATTCCCGCCATCAACACCCTGATCCTGCTTTCATCCGGCGCAACCGTGACCTGGGCGCACTGGGGGCTGAAGAAGAACAACCGCGGTCAGCTGATCATCGGGCTCCTGCTCACTATCGCGCTGGGCGTGACGTTCCTGACGTTGCAGGCGTATGAGTACCACCACGCCTACACCGAGATGAACCTGACCCTTACCACCGGGGCGTACGGTGCGACCTTCTTCATGTTGACCGGCTTCCACGGCTTCCACGTGACGCTGGGCGCGATCATGCTGACCGTGATTTTCTTCCGCTGCCTGCTCGGCCACTTCACGCCCGACCACCACTTCGGCTTCGAAGCAGTGTCGTGGTACTGGCACTTCGTGGACGTGGTCTGGCTGCTGTTGTTCGTGCTCGTCTACTGGCTCTGAGGCGTTCCGTCCAGCGACGGGTTCAAGCGCGCGCCGCGCCCGAGGGTGCGGCGCGTTGTTTTTGAGGTCAGTGCAAACCGGTCTTCGGGATGATCCCGAAGTAGTATCCCGCCATCAGCAGCAGGAAAAGACCGATCGACAACGAGATGCGCACGGTCAGCGCTTTCACCGTGCGCTCCGAGGTACCCTTGTCGCGGATGAGGAACCACAGGGCGGACGCGAGACTGCCCACGATCAGGACGAGTATTGCGATTACGATGATCCTCATGTCGAATCCCTGCTCTTGCCGTTCAGTCTACTCCTCGACGTCTGGAGCCGCCATTGGAGCGGCGAGCGCTGCGAGCATCGTTCCGGTCGGCTGACGACATGCGCGTAGCAGCGTACTTCAGGCCGCGTCTCGTGCCGACACTGGCAGCGTTTGCCGGCGCGCTGGTCACCGCACTGCTGGGAAGCTGGCAGCTCGAGCGTGCGGGCGAGAAGGCGCAGCTGCAAGCGCGCGTCGACCAGGCGGGGAGCGAGCAGCTGGTACGCATGAGCGATGCGCCGCTGGATGCCGCCAGCGTGGAATACCGCATGGTGGAGGCGAGCGGAACGTTCAATGCGGATGCTACGGTCTACGTCGACAATCGCACCCACAATGGTGTGCCCGGCTACGAGATCGTCACGCCATTCCGCATCGCCGGCAGCGACAGATATGTGCTGGTCAAGCGCGGCTGGGTGGAGGCGGGTGCGAGCCGCAGTCAGCTTCCACGCGTCGCGACGCCCAGCGGCACGGTGACGATCAGAGGGATCGCGCTGCCCGGGAACCCGCGGGTGTTCGAGCTGTCGGAGCGCGTGCAGCTCGGGCCGCTGTGGGAGAACGTCACGGTCGATCGTTACCGCAAGGCTTATGGCTTCGCTTTGCAGCCAGTCCTGATCCAGCAGACTAACGACACCGGCGATGCGCTCGTGCGCGATTGGAGGCGGCCCGATACCGGAGTCAACCGGCATCGTGCCTACGCGCTGCAGTGGTTCACCCTGTGCGCCGTCATCCTCGTCATCTACGTTGTCTTGAATGTCAGAGCAGCCACGAACAGGCAGCGGGCGGCTTAGCCTCGTGTTGATCGCGGCAGTCGCCTGCGCCCCGCTGATCGCGGCCTACGCGCTGTTTCACCTGTGGCGCCCGACCGCCTTCACCAACTACGGGCAGCTGCTGCCGCCCACGCCGGTCGCGGCGCTCGATGCGGGGCGCATGGAGGGCAAGCCGTTCACGCTGGCTGCTTTGCGCGGCAAGTGGGTGTTCCTGACGGTGGATTCCGGGCGCTGCGCGGACGAGTGCCGCGACAAGCTGTACAAGATGCGCCAGGTGCGCATGACCCAGGGCAAGGACATGGAGCGCATCGAGCGAGCCTGGCTGATCGACGACGACGTCGCTGCGGCCGCCGAGCTCGTCGGCCAGTATCAGGGCACCCTTGTCGTCTCGGCGCGCGGCAGTGCGCTGCTGTCGCAGCTGCCTGCGGACGCCTCGGTGCGCGATCACATCTATATCGTCGATCCGCTCGGCAATCTGATGCTGCGCTATCCGCGCGGCGCCGACCCCGGCCGGATGAAGAAGGATGTGACCCGCCTGCTCAAGGTGTCGCGGATCGGCTGAGATGCTAACATTTGCCCACCAACACGCCCTCCGCTCAATCGATGTCCGCTAGCGCCGAAACCAAATCCGTAGCGTCGGGAAGCCG
>DASPUW010000308.1:0-3316 GCA_035622675.1 Burkholderiales bacterium
GTGCGGACGCTGCAACGGCTGGAGCGCCAGGTGCGACCGCGCGGAGCAGTCTAGGGGCGTCCTTCAGTGAACCGCCCTAGATTGTTGTTGGTCGTCGGACGGACTGCTTTGTAGCTGACGAGCCTGGGCGCGCAACTGACCGGCAAACTCAGGGTCGCGCTCGCGCCAGTGATCGGACAGCTCCAACAGCCACAGGGCCCTTGCGGGCTTCGTCTCGTACGCTCGGTCTTGGAAGCCCATCCCCGCACCCTCCTCCACGTTAGCCCTGTGATGACTCTACACGTTCTGAAGCATTTATTGAAGGCTGTAGATCGGACCGGTGGATGGCGGCGGCTAACCTTGGAGCAGCGCCAGCGTCGCCTCCCGGATAGCGCCGGGCAGCGCGTCGAGCCGGTTTGCTTTTGACAATGCGGCTTGGCCCACTTTGATACTTACATTTGGCCCACCCTCCTGGGTTTTCATGGTTTCGGTTCCTTGGCTGATATTCGATCCATAGTTCTGGTCAGGGGGTGTGCGAGGGGGATCGGTTTCCCCCTCGCCGCTCTGTCTAGCTGGGCCCTATCGGCTCCGGGTCTCGATGCTTGCGTTTCTCGACGGTCCTGCGGAAGCGGTAGGACTCCGTTCCGGTGTCGATGATGTGGGCCCGATCGGTGATGCGATCGAGCAGGGCCTTACACAGCCGGGCGTTGGGGATCACCTGGGTCCATTCCGAGAACGGCAGATTGGTGGTGACGACGACCGTCGCCTTCTCCGCGCGCTCGGCGATGACCTGGAACAGGAACTCGGCGCCGACCTCGGCCAGCGGCACGTAGCCGACCTCGTCGAGTGCGATAACGTCGTAACGCGTCCAACGCGCCAGCGCGCGGCCGAGCTGCAGCTGGTGCTTGGCCTCCACCAGTTCGTTGATGAGTGCGGCGGCACTCGCGAATCGCACCCGCCGCTTTTGCCGGCATGCCGCCACCGCCAGTCCCGTCAGCAGATGGGTTTTGCCAGTTCCGCTGTCGCCGATAAAGATGACCGGTTCAGCCCTGGCGATGTAATCGCCCTTGGCCAGTTCGTGGATCTCCTGCGCGGAGAGCTTGGGGTTGCGCGCGAACTCGAACTCCTCGAGCGTCTTCATCCGCGGCAGCCGCGCCTCGCGGATGCGGCGTTCGATCAGCCGCTGCTCGCGATCCTCCAGTTCCGCCTGCAGGAGCGCTTCGAGATAGCCCAGATGCGTGCGCCTCTCGCGCACCGCCTGCTCGGCGAGTTGCGCGCACTGCCCGGCCACGCTCGGCAGGTGCAGCACCTTGCACTGCTGACGGATGGTGGCGACCTCCAACGCGTTGCTCTGCGCGTTCATGATGCCACCTCCCGAGCAAGCAGCGCGTCGTAATCGTTCAGCGAAGGCTGCGGGCGCTCGTAACGTTCAAGCGCGCCCAGTTCGGCGATGGCGCGCGGCGCGCGGGCGAGCGAAGTGGCTTCGAGCAGATGACGGATCGCCGCCGCATCCGAGCATCCGAACGCGAGCGCCTCCGTTACCGCTGTGCGCACGCGCTGGTGACCGTGTTGCTTGATCAGACCCAGTACTTCGACCATCTGGCGGGTGCCGCTCGGCTTGCCGTGGCGGCGGATCAGTTCTTCGAGCAGGCGATCGTAACTCTCCGGCCACAGTCCCCGCGTGCGCCACGCCAGCAGCGGCTTCGAGCCGATAAGCGCGCCCGGCTTGCGCTCCAGCACGTCGAGATAGTGCTCCAGATCGAGCACTTGCTGATGGCGTTCGTAACTGCGCTCGTGGTGTGCGATGGTGCGTCCGTGGTCGCGGATCTCGACGCAGCTCGGATAAAGTCTGACCTCGACCGTCCGGCCGACTTCGACCGGAACCGAATACAGGTTGGTCTTCACCCGCACGCAACCCAGCCCGTCCACATGCGGGAAGGAGATCTCGGCCAGCTCGAAGCCGTGCGCTGCCAGCGGCAACAGATGCGCACGCTCCGCCATCATCAGCGCGCCCACTGTCTGATCGCGTCCGGCGATCTGGCGATGTTCATCCTCCCGGCACGCGCTGACCAGCATCGCGTTGAGTTCGGCGAGATCGCGGGCCTTCGGGATCGGCACCCAATGGTTGCGCCGGAAGTAGCCGGCCTCGCTCTCGATGCCGCCCTTTTCGTGCGCTTCGTACGGCGAGCAGAACTCGCTCTGGAAGCCCCAGTGCGAGCGGAAGGCAATGAAGCGCGCGGCCTCCTGGCGCTGATGACCACGCAGGATCTTCTTCACCGCGGCCTTCAGGTTGTCGTAGCGCAGGAGCCGGAAGACTCCCTCAAAATACTCAAAGGCGTGCTCGTGACCTTGCAGGAACGCCTGCTGGGTGGCCCGATGATAGGCGCGATGGAACGCACCGCCGCCCGCCATGCTGCGCATCGAGAAGACCTGCAAGAGCACCAGTTCGCCGCTCAACTCCGCCCACGCCTCATACCAATCGACCTGGCCCTCCTGACCCGGCGCGTAGCTCTGCGGTACGCAAGTCGCTCGTACAAGCCATCCCAACTCGCGCTTGCGCTCGTGCACGTAGCGGCGAACCGTCGCTTCCGCTACTTTCTGCTCCGGAATCTCCGCCACGATCCGCTCAAAGATGCGATGCGCCGTGTGACGCTGCTTGCGCGGCGCCCGGCGGTCCGCCTCCACAATCGCGTCGATGAACGGCATCAGCGCTGCCATCGCCGGCCGTGCGCGGACCGGATGCTTGCGCTCGGGCGGCACTGCGTCCTTGAGCGCCTGCCGCACCATCCGCCGGTGCACCCCAAGCTTGCGCGCTACCCCCGTTATCGTACCGATGCCGAACTCGTACTCGCGTCGTATCTGCTCGAATAGCTCCACCTTCGCTCGCCTCTCCATCCCAAGCCTCCTGCCTCACCGGCAGGATGCTCGGCTATGCGGGGGTGGGCCAATTCAAAATATCGAAGTGGGCCAATTCAAAGTATCGAAATCACCGGTTCACGCCGTATAGGCGGCAGACGTTACGGATCGCGCGCTCGCGGTCGCCGTGGGCCTTCTCGACTGCGTGGCGCAAACGCTTGAACTCATCGAAATCGCCCACTTTCTCTTTGTTGTGGAAACTTTCGCCACCTTTTCAGTGTTATATCTCCTAAGCTGCACCCCATAATCCCATAGCAATTGGAGGAGGAACAGTATTGGAGGAGGAACAGTTATGAAGGGTTTGGTGAAGTACGGACTGGCTGCGGCGATGGTGTTTGCGACTGCGACGGCAACGCCAGCGCTGGCAAAGGTAACGCGGGGCGTCGACGTTTGCGTCAACCCAGCGACTGACGTCAAGTCG
>DASPUW010000309.1:0-6098 GCA_035622675.1 Burkholderiales bacterium
CGACGACACGTGGCACCTGGTCAAGAACACGGCTAAGGTCACCGGGTTCGTCGGCGGCTCAGCCATGAGGCCGACCCCTATCAGCGAAAAGGAGGTGCAGGGCATCCTTCACCAGATACAGGAGGGGGTGGAGAAGCCGAAGCCGAAGGTCTTGTTCGAGGTCGGGGAAGCGGTGCGAGTGAAGGAGGGCCCGTTCACCGACTTCCACGGTTCCGTGGAAGAGGTCAATTACGACAAGAACAAGATACGCGTGTCGGTGTCGATCTTCGGCCGCGCGACGCCGGTGGAGCTCGATTTCAGCCAGGTTGAGAAAGCTTAGGCGCGCCCCCAGGTAAGTTGGTTGCGCGAGGCGCCTCGATCGCAGGCGCCGTGGTGGCAGACGTTTTGTAGGCAAACACGGGGAGGGTGCGGCAGCACCCGCTTGCACCCGGCAGGAGGACGAATTGGCGAAGAAAATCGTTGGTTTCATCAAGTTGCAAGTGCCCGCGGGCAAGGCGAATCCGAGCCCGCCGATCGGGCCGGCGCTGGGGCAGCGCGGACTGAACATCATGGAGTTCTGCAAGGCGTTCAACGCCCAGACCCAGAGCTACGAGCCGGGTCTGCCGCTGCCCGTGGTGATCACAGCGTTTCAAGACAAGAGCTTCACCTTCATCATCAAGACGCCGCCGACCTCGGTGCTGATCATGAAAGCGCTCGGAATTCCCAAGGGCAGCGCCAAGCCCCAGGCGGACAAGGTGGGCAAGCTGACCCGCGCGCAAGCCGAGCAGATCGCGAAGGCCAAGATGCCGGACCTGACCGCCGCGGATCTGGAGGCGGCTGTCCGGACCGTCGCCGGCAGCGCTCGCAGCATGGGCGTCGAGGTGGAGGGAGTTCCACATGAGTAAGATTTCCAAGCGGGTTCAGGCGCTTCGGGCGAAGGTGGACAGGAACAAGGCGTACCCGGTGGCCGATGCGATCAAGCTGGTCAAGGAGAATGCCACCGCCAAGTTCAACGAGGCCATCGACGTCGCCGTCAATCTCGGTGTCGACGCCAAGAAGTCTGACCAGTCGGTGCGCGGCTCGCTGGTCCTGCCGCAGGGAACAGGCAAGACGGTGCGGGTGGCCGTGTTCACTCAGGGCGAGCCGGCCAAGGCTGCCAAGGCTGCCGGTGCAGACATCGTCGGCCTCGAGGATCTCGCTGCGCAGGTGAAGGAGGGCAAGATCGAATTCGATGTTGCCATTGCCACGCCTGACGCCATGCGTGTAGTCGGCCAGCTGGGCCAGGTACTCGGGCCGCGCGGCCTGATGCCGAACCCCAAGGTCGGCACGGTCACGCAGGACGTGGTGGGCGCAGTCAAAAACGCCAAAGCCGGCCAGGTTCAATTTCGCGCGGACAAAGGCGGCATCGTCCAGTGCACGATAGGTCGAGCCGCGTTCAGCGAGTCGGCGCTGACGGAGAACCTGCTGGCGCTGGTCGATGCGCTGAACAAGGCGAAGCCGGCGGGGCAGAAGGGCATCTACCTGAAGAAGATTTCCCTGTCCAGCACCATGGGTGTTGGAGTGCGGGTCGACCAGGCAAGCCTGTCGGTCCAGCACGCTTGAGTTTTGTAGAGATCTTTGGGCCGCAGCTGCTGCACGTGGGCTGTGGGTTATCAAAGACCGTAGGAGTCGGTAACGGCTTAATCATCGGCGAGCGAATGCCACGCGGCGCCAGGGCAAGGCGGGAATTCCCGCATTGTTCCTGACGTCGATGGGGACGCGCTCTTTCGAGTCCTACGCAGATGGCGCACCCGAAGACGGGAATGGACATCGTGCCGCCAGCCAGACTTCACGGCGGCGCGAGGCTGTGATCCTGATCGAAGGTCGCTGCAGTCGAACCGGCGCACGGATCGGGCGGGCAACCGCCCGCACGGCGCGCCAGAGTGGAGGAGGTGGACCTTGGGTCTGAACGTGGAACAGAAGAAGGCGCTGGTGGCCGAGATCGGCGCGCAGGTGGCGCAGGCGCAGGCGATCGTGCTGGCGGAGTACCGCAGCTTGGATGTTGGGGCGATGACGCAGCTCAGAGCGAAGGCGCGCGGAGCAGGTGTGTATTTCCGCGTGCTGAAGAACACGCTTGCGCGACGCGCCGTGACAGATACGCCGTTCGCGGGCCTCGCTCAGCACATGACGGGCCCGTTGGCCTACGGCATCTCGCCCGATCCGGTGGCCGTCGCCAAGCTGCTCAACGACTTCGCCAAGGGCAATGACAAGCTGGTGATCAGGGCCGGTGCAATGCCCGAGCAGGTGATGAGCGCGAAAGAGCTCGTGACCTTAGCTGGCCTGCCGAGCCGCTCGGAGCTGATCGCCAAGCTGTTGGGGACGATGCAGGCTCCAATCGCAAAGCTGGCGCGGACACTCAACGAAGTGCCGGGCAGGTTTGTCCGCACCTTGGCCGCCGTCAAGGAGCAAAAAGAGAAACAGGCAGCGTAGCCGCAACGCGACGCGCCACGGGCAACTTTTTTCGATCAGGAGAAGCTTAGAAATGGCATTGGCAAAAGCGGAAGTCCTGGATGCGATCTCGAGCATGAGCGTGCTCGAGTTGTCGCAGCTCATCAAGGATATAGAAGAGAAGTTCGGCGTATCCGCCGCGGCAGCTGCGGTCGCGGTGGCGGCGCCGGCAGGCGGTGGTGCCGCCGCCCCCGCCGCGGAAGAGAAGACCGAGTTCACGGTCACACTCACCGCGATAGGGGACAACAAGGTGAACGTCATCAAGGTGGTGCGTGCGGTTACCGGTCTTGGGCTGAAGGAAGCCAAGGACCTGGTGGACGGTGCACCGAAACCCGTCAAAGAAGGCATTTCCAAAAAGGATGCCGAGGACTTGGTCAAGCAGCTTACCGAGGCCGGTGCGAAAGCCGAGCTCAAGTAAGACCCGCTTGAACATGCGGATTGGGCCGGCGGGAAACCGCCGGCCCCAACAAGTTAAGAGAGCAGCGATCAGGAGGTGCGCGAACGCGACGCCGCCGGCCCCGCATCGGGCTGGGTGGAGGCGCAGCGCTCCGGCTGATCCCTTTTCTTTTGGCGGTCTTCTGGGCCGCCGCTCACTGTCGAGGTGACTATGCCCTATTCCTTCACGGAAAAGAAGCGGATCCGGAAAAGCTTTGCGAAGCGGGCGAGCGTGCTGCAGGTGCCGTTTCTGCTGGCGACGCAGATCGACTCGTACGCCTCTTTTCTCCAGTCGCCGGTGGCGGCGGAGCAGCGCAAGAACCAAGGCCTGCAGGCTGCTTTCACGTCCATCTTCCCGATCGTGAGCCACTCGGGTAACGCGCGCCTGGAGTTCGTGAGCTACCAGCTCGGCGTGCCGCCGTTCGACGTGAAGGAGTGTCAGCAGCGAGGCCTGACTTACGCGTCGCCGCTGCGCGCCAAGGTGCGCCTGACGATCATGGATCGGGAGGCCTCCAAGCCGACGGTGAAAGAGGTCAAGGAGCAGGAGGTATACATGGGCGAGATCCCGCTCATGACAACCACCGGCTCGTTCATCATCAACGGGACGGAGCGGGTCATCGTGTCCCAGCTGCATCGCTCGCCCGGCGTGTTCTTCGAGCACGACCGCGGCAAGACGCACAGCTCGGGCAAGCTGTTGTTCTCGGCCCGCATCATCCCATATCGCGGCTCCTGGCTCGACTTCGAGTTCGACCCCAAGGATTACGTGTATTTCCGCGTCGACCGCCGCCGCAAGATGCCGGTCACGATTCTGCTCAAGGCGATCGGCATGATGCCGGAGCAGATCCTGCGCAGCTTCTACGAGTTCGACACGTTTCATCTCAGCAAGAAGAGCGGCATTCAATTCGACTTGGTGCCCGAGCGGCTGCGCGGTGAGATTGCCCGCTTCGACATCGTGACCAAGCCCGGCAAGCTCATCGTGCCGAAGGACAAGCGCATCACGGTCAAGCACGTGCGCGAGATGGAGGCCGCCGGCCTGCACAAGCACCCGGTGACGGAGGATTTCCTCGTCGGCAAGGTGCTGGCACACGGTATCGTCGACAAGGAGACGGGCGAGGTATTGGCTGCTCCCAACGATGAGATCACGGACGAGCTGATCAAGAAGCTGACCGAAGCCGGCGTCGAGAAGATTCAGACCATTTACACCAACGATCTGGACCAGGGCCCCTACATCTCTCAGACGCTGCGCATCGACGAGACCCAGGACCAGATCGCTGCGCAGGTGGCGATCTACCGCATGATGCGCCCAGGGGAGCCGCCCACCGAGGACGCCGTTCGCACGCTGTTCAACGGCCTATTCTTCTCCGAGGAGCGCTACGACTTGTCGGCGGTGGGCCGGATGAAGTTCAACCGCCGCGTGGGCCGTGAGGAGCTCACCGGCCCTGCCACCTTGTCGAACGACGATATCGCGGCAGTCATCCGGATTCTGGTGGATCTGCGCAATGGGCGCGGCGAGATCGACGACATCGACCACCTGGGGAATCGCCGCGTGCGTTCGGTTGGGGAGCTCGCCGAGAACCAGTTCCGCGCCGGCCTGGTGAGAGTCGAGCGGGCGGTCAAGGAGCGCCTGTCGCAGGCTGAGTCCGAGAATCTCATGCCGCACGACCTGATCAACGCCAAGCCGGTATCCGCGGCCGTGCGCGAGTTTTTCGGGTCGTCTCAGCTGTCGCAGTTCATGGACCAGACCAACCCGCTGTCCGAAATCACCCATAAGCGGCGTGTGTCGGCGCTGGGGCCGGGCGGGCTCACCCGCGAGCGAGCCGGCTTCGAGGTGCGCGACGTGCATCCCACGCACTACGGCAGAGTGTGCCCGATCGAGACGCCCGAAGGCCCAAACATTGGCCTGATCAACTCCTTGGCACTGTATGCCCGGACCAACGAGTATGGCTTCCTCGAGACTCCGTATCGCCGCGTCCTTGGCGGGCGCGTCACCGACGAGATCGTGTTTCTGTCGGCCATCGACGAAGGCCAGTACGTGATCGCGCAGGCGAACGCGGCGCTGGACAAGAAGGGCAAGTTCGTGGACGAGATGGTGTCGTGCCGTCACCACAACGAGTTCACCATGGCCACGCCCGATCGCATCGAGTACATGGATGTGGCGCCGTCGCAGATCGTGTCGGTGGCGGCGTCGCTGATCCCGTTCCTGGAGCACGACGACGCCAACCGCGCGCTGATGGGCTCCAACATGCAGCGCCAGGCAGTGCCTTGTCTGCGCCCCGAGAAGCCGCTGGTCGGAACCGGGATCGAGCGGACCGTGGCGGTCGACTCAGGCACTGCGGTGCAGGCGCTGCGCGGGGGCGTGGTGGACTATGTGGATGCGAGCCGCATCGTTGTGCGGGTGAACGACGAGGAAACCGTCCCCGGCGAGGTCGGGGTGGATATCTACAACCTCGTGAAGTACACGCGCTCCAATCAGAACACCAACATCAACCAGCGGCCGATCTTGAAGGTCGGTGATCGCATCGCGCACGGTGATGTCGTCGCGGACGGCGCCTCCACCGATACCGGCGAGCTGGCGCTCGGCCAAAACCTGCTGGTCGCCTTCATGCCCTGGAATGGATTCAACTTCGAGGATTCCATCCTGATCTCGGAGCGGGTGGTGGCGGACGATCGCTTCACCTCGATCCACATCGAGGAGCTGTCGGTGGTGGCGCGCGACACCAAGCTTGGGCCCGAGGAGATCACGCGCGACATTTCGAATCTGTCCGAAGGTCAGCTCGCGCGTTTGGACGAGTCGGGCATCGTGTACATCGGTGCCGAAGTCGAGGCGGGGGACGTCCTGGTCGGGAAGGTCACACCGAAGGGGGAGACTCAGCTCACGCCGGAGGAAAAGCTGCTGCGCGCCATCTTCGGCGAGAAAGCCTCGGACGTGAAAGATACCTCGTTGCGTGTGCCGTCCGGCATGTCCGGAACGGTGATCGACGTCCAGGTCTTCACCCGCGAGGGTATCGAGCGCGACAAGCGCGCTCAGCAGATCATCGACGACGAGCTGGCCCGCTATCGCAAGGACCTCAACGATCAGCTGCGCATCGTTGAGGACGATACCTTCGGGCGCATCGAGCGCCTGCTGATCGGCAAGGCGGCCAACGGCGGTCCCAAGAAACTGGTCAAGGGCACGAAGATCACCAAGGTATATCTGC
>DASPUW010000310.1:0-2506 GCA_035622675.1 Burkholderiales bacterium
GCATCCGCCGCCGAATGCTGGGCACGGTGCGATCAGGAGTCAACCGCATCGAGCCGGTACCCTATGCCGCGCACCGTGCGTATACAGACGCCACCGTGCTCGAGCTTGGCGCGCAGGCGCGAGACATGAACCTCGACGGCATTCGGTGTGAGGTCCACGCTCCAGCCGCCCAGACTCTGCACCAGGCGATCCTTACTCACGACGCGCGGAGCGTTGAGCAGCATGTATTCGAGGATGGACCACTCGCGCGGAGTGAGCTCGAGCGGGCTGTCGCCAAGCCTTGCACTGCGCCGCTCCAGGTGCATCCACAGCGGGCCATAGCTCACCTCCGAGCTCGCCACTAAGTTGGAGCGGCGGATGAGGGCGCGGGCGCGGGCGACCAACTCGCGCAACTCAAAAGGCTTCACTATGAAATCGTCCGCGCCGAACTCGAAGCTGTCGACGCGCTCGTCCAGGCTGTCGCGCGCGGTGAGGATCAGCACGGGCAGCACCAGGCCGTGCCGACGCACACGCCGGACGAGTTCGAGGCCGTCTATTTTCGGCAACCCCAAGTCCACGATCGCCAAATCGAAGGACTCACGACGCAGGCAACTGTCGGCCGACTCGGCCGACCCCACCGCGTCGGCGACAAAACCCGCCTGCTCCAATCCGAGCTTGACCCCGTCGGCGACCAGAGGGTCATCCTCGACGATCAAGACACGCATGAAGGAAGTCCTCGACGGCGATTAGACGTATTGAAAGGGGAAAAGACCGATCCGGCCCCCGCGACCGGCGCGATATTAGGCTCGCCAACCTGACACTTACCTGACAAGCTCGTTTAGCGAAGCTGTGCACACGGTCTGACCGATACACGTCCCCGCTGCCCGTCCCGGGTTGCTGATGCGCGGAACGCTTGCTGGCGCCGGTTAAACTGAACGGCGCAGTACCCTGGATATCCTGAAAGAGCGTTATGCCCGCTGCGAGATCCAGCGCGAAGAGTTCGAACAGAAGAAGCGGGATCCTGGAGCTTAACCTCCGGCGGGCCAGCTTAGCGGGGCGCGCAGTCGCTGACTTACGGAGCGTGCTCGGTAGACTCGAAACGAAGTGCAGTAGCTGGCGCATGGGTTGCGGACAGAAAGATCTTCCAGCCCTCGGGCGTCCGCCACAAGTTGTAGGTCACTCCCTGACGCTGAAACACATTGCCGTCGGTGCGGTGACGCACTACCACCCCGCTGGCGACGGCTGTGTTTTCGTCGAGCAAGCGCACCTCGAGCTGTTCCCAGGTGCTCGTCGCGTAGCCCTGTTGCACAAGCGTCGCCAGCAAGCCGTTGAAGAAGGTCTCCTGAGCCGCTCGCGTCGCGCGCAAGATGGGACCGGCGGGACTCACACGGATGGTGGGCTCATAGTAGAACATCGCGATAGCCCGGGAATCGTGCCGGCTCCAAGCATCCTCGTAAGCGCGTAGCACCTGCTCAACGGAGTGCCCATTGATAGCCTCTGGTGCCTGCGCCTGTACGGCTGATGCAACCGCGGCTGGCGACAGCAGGAAGAGGACCGGTATGCACAACGTTGCAATCATTAGAAGAAACCTAGACCTCATCTTTGGTCTCCCAGAACAAAAGCTCACGGGTTAACTACGCCTTGTTGGCCTCCGAATTGCGTGATATCGTACCACGATAACGATGGCAGATATTGTACGCGACGTTTTCTTGGCTTTCGTCCGAGTGCACCTGCTGCATCATGCCGCGGATAAGCCCATCTACGGGGTGGAGATGATGGAGGAACTGGGCCGCCACGGGTACAAATTGAGTCCGGGAACGCTGTACCCAATATTTGCTGGATTGGTTGAGGCGGGGTTCTTGCGCTCCGACTCCGTAGTGGTGGAAGGCAAGGTACGCAAGTACTACAGCATTACCTCTGGGGGGCGCAAAGCACTCGCGGAGTTCAAGGAGAAGATTCGCGAGCTGGTGGGTGAAGCTCTGTATGGCGAAGCCGAGCCGCAAGTCAAAGGAACGCGCCAACGCGCCAACAGTCGCGTGCGGACGAAGAAGCAGACCTGATCTGCAGCGAGTTTTGCCGGTTTCGAAGTAAATCTGGGAATTGGCGATCTGGAAAGCCTCGCCGCCTCCTGGGCAGACAACTGAAGAGTCCATCGCATGACCGATGCCCGCACTTCAGCCGAGGTGACCCAAGCGCACCGAGGGTTTGCGGCCGCGGGTCAGGTTTTTCTCGTATTTCTCAAGCTTGGACTCACCTCTTTCGGCGGTCCGATTGCCCATCTCGGATACTTTCGGCAAGAATTCGTAGTCCGTCGCGAGTGGCTCGCCGATAGGGCCTACTCGGATCTTGTCGCGCTTTGTCAGTTTCTCCCGGGGCCGGCCAGCAGCAAGGTGGGCATCGCGATCGGCACCTCTCGGGCCGGCCTGCTCGGCGGGCTTGTGGCGTGGATTGGTTTTACCATGCCCTCGGCGCTCGTCCTGATCGCGTTTGGATACGGTGTGACGAGTTTCGCGGGTCTGAGCGAGTC
>DASPUW010000311.1:0-2911 GCA_035622675.1 Burkholderiales bacterium
CGCAGCCGCAACATCTCCAAGATCATCTTCGGCCGCTCCCACCCCAATCGCCTCTCGTTCTGGAGACCTTCCTTCGGCGCCCGCCTCGCCGCGCTCGCTCCCGACGTCGATCTCATCGAGATCGGACGCAGCGACGCGGTCGTTACCGCTCAAGAGCGGGAGGAGTACGAAGTCGCGAGCGCCGGCGACGACGGCAAGACCGCGCAACGTGTGCTGGGTTACGTTCTCGCCGCTGCCGCATGCGCGATTCCGACCCT
This sequence comes from Burkholderiales bacterium, assembly GCA_035622675.1. Classification (GTDB taxonomy): domain Bacteria; phylum Pseudomonadota; class Gammaproteobacteria; order Burkholderiales; family SHXO01; genus SHXO01. The sequence goes on from DASPUW010000311.1 coordinate 258, forward strand.
GGCCGGAAGTCTGCTGCTGCCCTATTTCGATCCCGCCAACATCGTGATGCTGTTCCTGCTCACCGTCGCGGTGGTGGCGGTGATCTTCGGCCGTGGTCCGGCGGTGCTGGCGACCGTGTTGGGTGTCATCTCGTTCGACTTCTTTTTCGTGCCGCCGCGGCTTTCGTTCGCGGTCAGCGACGTGCAGTACGTTCTCACCTTCGCCGTCATGCTCGCGGTGGGTCTGATCATCTCGCAGCTCACGGCCGGTTTGCGCTATCAGGCGCGGGTCGCTTCTCACCGGGAAGAGCGGTCTCGAGCGCTGTACGAATTCGCCCGGGAACTGTCGAGTCCGCTGCGCGCCGAGGACGTCGTCGCGACGACAGCAGATTTCATCGGCCGGACCTTTCGCGCCAAGGTAGCGCTGCTGCTGCCCGACTCGAGCGACCGGCTGGTCTATGCCCCGCTCCGCTCGCCGCTTCCGATCGATCTGGGCACCGCGCAGTGGGCTTTTGACCGCTCCCAGCCGGCAGGCGCCGGGACTGACACGTTGCCGGGAAACGAATTTCTTTACCTGCCGCTGCGCGCGCCGATGCGCACGCGCGGCGTTCTCGCTATCCGCCCTGACAGCCGACGCCTGCTGCTGGTCCCCGAGCAGCGCCGGCAATTGGACACCTTTGCGGCGCTGGTGGCGATCGCGCTCGAACGCGTTCACTATGTGGAAGTCGCGCAGCAGGCTCTGATCAAAATGGAATCGGAGCGGTTGCGCAACTCCCTGCTTTCCGCTCTGTCGCACGATCTGCGTACGCCGCTCGCGGCACTGTTCGGGCTGGCAGACTCCCTCAGATTGAGCAAGCCCGCGTTGTCACCTGAGCAGGAGAACATGGCGGACGCCATTCGCGAGGCAGCTCGCGGAATGAGCGCTCTCGTCAACAATCTCCTGGACATGGCCCGCATCCAAAGCGGTGAAGTCAGGCTCAACCTCCAATGGCAGCCGTTCGAGGAGGTGGTAGGCAGCGCGCTGAAATCGACGCAGACCATTCTCGCCAGCCATCGCGTCGAGGTGGACCTCGACCGGCAGCTGCCGCTGGTCGAGTTCGATGCGGTGCTGATCGAGCGCGTCCTCTCGAATCTGCTGGAGAACGCGGCAAAGTACACGCCACCGGGTAGCACGGTCCGGCTCGCTGCCGTGCGATCGAACGACAACATGCTGCTGGTCACGGTCAGCGACGACGGCCCAGGGCTGCCGAAGGGTCAGGAGGAGGCTATCTTCGAGAAGTTCACGCGCGGCGCACGCGAGTCGTCCACCTCGGGCGTCGGCCTCGGACTCGCCATCTGCCGCGCGATCGTCGAAGCGCACCAGGGCAAGATCTGGGCTGAGAACATCACAGAGGGAGGGGCGCGCTTCTCGTTCACGCTGCCGCTCGGGACCCCACCCGAGCTACCCAAGAGCATCGAAGAGCAATCGCCGGCCGCGGTCTAGGCGCCTCCTCGGTAGCGCATGCGAGAAGCTTCCCTGCCATGAGCGAGCCGCAGCCGGTCGCGGTCCTGGTCGAGGACGAGCGGCAGATCCGCCGCTTCGTGCGCTCCGCGCTGGAATCGGAGGGATGGACTGTGTTCGAGGCCGAAACCCTGAAGAAGGGTCTCATCGAGGCCGGGACGCGCAAGCCCGATCTCGTCATTCTCGACCTCGGGCTCCCCGACGGAAACGGCGTCGACTTGATCCGCGAGCTGCGCGGATGGTCCCAGATGCCCGTCATCGTGCTCTCCGCTCGCGCCGGCGAGACGGACAAGATCGAGGCGCTCGACGCAGGCGCGGACGATTACCTGACGAAGCCCTTCGGCGTGGGCGAGCTGCTGGCGAGAGTCCGCGCTGCGCAGCGCCGGCATCTTGCGGGCGGCGCAGGAAAGCCCCGCGTCCGCTTCGGCGACATCGAGGTCGATCTCACCGCTCGCATGGTCCGCAGGCGCGGCGAGGCGGTGCATCTGACGCCCATCGAGTACCGCTTGTTGACCTTGCTCATCGCCAGCGCCGGGCGCGTGCTCACCCATCGGCACATCTGCCGCGAAGTCTGGGGGCCATCCCACGAGGACAGCGCCCACTACCCCAGAATCTACATGGCCCATCTGCGGCGCAAGCTGGAGGACGATCCGGCTCGACCCAAGTACATCATCACCGAGACCGGGGTCGGTTATCGATTGAGCATCTAGTGCAGCGGGCGCTTAATCTGAGGGGCCGCGCCCACGCTGAGCGGTCGCTGAACGGAGCTATCGACCTAAGGCGACGTTCCCGTCCAGAGCAACCGGACATTCGCTAGCTTGACTCAATCTTATATTTCCATAATACTGGAAATATGAAGAACAAAGATGCCGTGATTGCACTGGCGGCGCTGGCTCAAGAAACCCGCCTTTCCATATTCCGGCTTCTGGTCCAAGCCGGGCCAGACGGGGTTCCTGCCGGAGTCATCGGCGACACACTCGGTGTGCCAGCGGCAACACTTTCCTTTCACTTGAAAGAGTTGTCCCACGCGGGTCTGGTGGCCTCTCGTCAGGAGGGCCGGTTCATCTACTACAGCACCGACTACGGTCAAATGGCGGTGCTCATGACCTTCCTCACGCAGAACTGCTGCCAAGGCATGCCAGAGGAGTGCCTCACTGTGATGGAAACGGCCCTT
>DASPUW010000312.1:0-5903 GCA_035622675.1 Burkholderiales bacterium
CTTGACCGTGTCGCGCTCGACCAGGTACGGATGGCGGTACTCGGGATTGGCATGGCTGATGTGGGCCGCGACGTTGCGGATCTTTTCCGAATAGGGCCGGGCCGCGCGCATGCGTTCTTGCGCCCTGCGCATCTTTGAGGCGGCCACCATTTCCATCGCCTTGGTGATCTTGCGCGTGTTCTGCACGCTGCGGATCTTCATCCGGATTTCTTTGGTGCCTGGCATAAGTCCCGTGTTCTACGTTCGCCCCGCGTAAGCGTGGGCGGGAAATCCGCGCGTCAGCGCTTTGTTTAGTCCGCGTCAGCCGTTTCTAACAAACTAGTAACTGCCGTTCTTCTTCCAGTCCTTGATGGCGTCGTTGAGCTTCGCCTCATCCTCCTTGGAAAGATCCTTCACCTGTTCCATGCGCCCCACCAGCTCGCCGTATTTACCCTTGATGTAGTCGCGCATGGAGCGCTCGGCGGCCAAGGCTTTCTTGAGGTCGACGTCGTCAAAGTAGCCGTTGTTGACCGCAAACAGGGTGAGCGCCATCTCCCACACCTGCAGCGGCGCGTATTGCGGCTGCTTCATGAGCTCGGTCACCATGCGGCCGCGCTCGAGTTGCTTACGGGTAGCCTCGTCGAGGTCGGACGCAAATTGCGCGAACGCGGCCAGCTCGCGGTACTGGGCGAGTGCAAGGCGCACGCCGCCTCCGGTATCGCGCCGCTTCATGATCTTCGTCTGGGCCGCGCCGCCGACGCGCGAGACCGAAATGCCGGCGTTGATGGCGGGACGTATGCCGGCGTTGAACAGGTCAGTTTCGAGAAAGATCTGGCCGTCGGTGATCGAGATCACGTTGGTCGGCACGAAAGCAGTGACGTCGCCCGCCTGCGTCTCGATGATCGGCAGCGCGGTGAGCGAGCCGGTCTTGCCTTTGACCTCCCCCTTGGTGAAGCGCTCGACCCACTGTTCGTTGACGCGTGCGCCGCGCTCGAGCAGGCGCGAATGCAGGTAGAACACATCGCCGGGATATGCCTCCCGGCCGGGCGGCCGACGCAGGAGCAGCGAGATCTGACGATAAGCCCACGCCTGCTTGGTGAGGTCGTCGTAGATGATCAGCGCATCCTGTCCGCGGTCGCGGAAATACTCGCCCATGGTGCAGCCAGAATACGGGGCGATGTACTGCATCGCCGCCGACTCGGAAGCGGAGGCCGCCACGACCACCGTGTACTCCATCGCCCCGAACTCTTCCAGCTTGCGCACGACGTTTGCGATGGTCGACGCTTTCTGCCCTATCGCTACGTAGACACAGAACAGGTCCTTGCCTTTCTGGTTGATGATGGTGTCTACCGCGACCGCAGTCTTGCCGGTCTGGCGATCGCCGATGATCAGCTCGCGCTGGCCGCGCCCGATCGGCACCATCGAGTCGATGGCCTTGAGCCCGGTCTGCACCGGCTGCGATACCGATTTGCGCCAGATCACGCCGGGTGCGACCTTTTCGATCACGTCCGTGAGCTTGGCGTTGATCGGCCCCTTGCCATCGATCGGCTGCCCGAGGGCGTTGACCACGCGTCCCAGCAGCTCCGGCCCGACCGGGACCGCGAGAATGCGGCCCGTGGTCTTGACCGTGTCGCCTTCAGTGACGTGCTCATAGTTGCCCAAGATCACCGCGCCCACCGAGTCGCGCTCCAGGTTCAGAGCGAGCCCGAACGTGTTCTCCGGAAATTCCAGCATCTCGCCCTGCATGACGTCGGCGAGGCCGTGGATGCGGACGATGCCGTCGGTCACCGACACCACCGTCCCCTGCGTGCGCATCTCGGCGCCGACCGCGAGATTCTCGATCTTGCTTTTGATCAGCTCGCTGATCTCGGAAGCGTTCAGCTGCATGTTCGGCTCCTAATCCCTGATCCTTACAAACTAATTGGTAAGCGCCGCAGCCATGCTGTGCAGCTGTCCGCGCACCGATCCGTCCCAGACATCATCCCCGACTCTCAAGGTCACACCGCCGATCAGCTCCGGCACCACGCGTACGGTCGCCTGCACCTTGCGTCCGGTGTGCCGCTCGAGGCTGGCAACGATGGCGGCCAGCTGCTGCTCGGAAAGCGGAAAGGCGGAGTCGACGGTTGCCTCGACGATGTTCTCGTGTTCCTCGCGCAGGTGTTCGTACAGCTCGGCGATCTGCGGGAGAGCCGCGAGGCGGTCGTTGCGCACGAGAATCATGAGCAGGTTGCGGGCACCGCCATCGACACGCTCGCCGCAGATCCCCAGTAGAAAGCGCTCGACGTCGTCCTTGGTGAATTTCGGGTTGGCCAAGGCGAGCTGCACGCGCGCGTCGCTCCAGATTTCGACCATGAAACGCAGCGTGTCGGACCATTGCGCCAGACGCCCCTTGTCCTTGGCGGCGCCGAACACGGCCTGGGCATAAGGGCGGGCGATGGTGACGAGCTCGGCCATAGTCGGGCCCGAATCAGAGCTCAGCCGCGACCGCGTTCAACAGCTCAGCGTGCGCCTTGGCGTCGACCTCGCGCCGGAGAATCTTCTCCGCACCTTGCACCGCCAGCGCGGCGACCTGCGCGCGCAGCGCCTCCTTCGCGCGAAATACCTCCCTATCGATCTCGGCCTTCGCACCTGCGATGATGCGGTCGCCCTCTACTTTGGCCTGGGCCTTCGCTTCTTCCACCAGCTGCGACGCACGCCGGTCTGCCTGAGTCAGGACCTCTTGAGCCTGGCCGCGCGCCTCGCGCAGGACATCGGCGGCGCGTTTGCTCGCCTGCTCGAGATCCTGGCGCCCGCGCTCGGCCGCGGCCAGCCCGTCGGCGATTTGCTTCTGCCGCGTTTCGATCGCGCGCAGCAGCGGCGGCCAGATGAACTTGGCCGTGAACCAGATGAAGATCGCGAAGGCGGCCGCCTGAGACAGCAGCGTCAGATTGATGTTCATAGCACTAGCCTAACCGCCGTGTCCCGACTATTGAGGGATCACCGCGAGCAGCGGGTTACCGAAGGCGAACAGCATGGCCAGGCCGACGCCGATGATGAACGAGGCGTCGATCAGGCCGAGCAGAAGGAATACCTTTCCCTGCAGCTGCGGGATGAGCTCGGGCTGACGCGCCGCCCCCTCGAGAAACCGGCTGCACATGATGCCCACGCCGATGCAAGCGCCGGCTGCGCCGAGCCCGATGATGAGGCCGATGCCAATCCCGGTGTATGCCTGGATCATCGCCAGGAATTGCAGTTTGTCCACGTTTGGTCCCTTTACTAGATCGTGCGGTTTAGAGTCGAGCGAAACAAAGTCAGTGGGTTTCGTACGCCATAGCGACGTAGACGACACTGAGCATCATGAAGATATAGGCCTGCAGTACGACGATCAGAATGTGGAAGATCGCCCATCCGACACCAAGCAGCGAACCGAAGAAGGTGCCGGCGATCCCGGTCGCCGCCCACAGGCCGAGCAGCAGGAAGATGATCTCGCCCGCATACATGTTGCCGTACAAGCGCAGCGACAGCGACAGCGGCTTCGACAGGTACTCCACCAGGTTGAACAGCAGGTTCGCCGGCCATAGCAGCGGATTCGAGCCGAACGGTGCGCAGAACAGCTCGTGGACCCAGCCGCCCAGGCCCTTGACCTTGATGCTGAAGAAGATCATCAGCGAGAGCACCGACAGCGACAGGCCGAAGGTGGTGTTGATGTCGGCGGTGGCGACCTGGCGCCAGTAATGCTGACGCAGCACGTGCTCGTAGAACAACCCGGTCACGTCGATCGGAAGGAAATCCATCGCGTTCATCAGCAATACCCACACGAACACGGTGAGCGCCAGGGGGCCGAGAAAGACATTGCGGTCGCCGTGAAACAGACCCTTCACCTGGTCGTCGACGAAGGTGAAGGCGAGCTCGACGAACGCTTGCCGCTTGTTGGGCACGCCCGACGTGGCGCCCCGCACGACCCACCAGAAGAAGCCGAACCCGACGACGCCCAACACGATCGACACCACCACGGTGTCCACGTTCAGGGTCCAAAAGCCGCCCCGGCCAACCGAGTGAGTCAGGTTGGTCAGGTGGTGCTGGATGTAGCCTGTTGCTGTGAGCTGTTCTTCGGCCGCCATGCTCAACGACGCTGCGTCGACTGCAATCTATCGAACCTGCGTTGCACTTGAGTGTTCGCGCACAAAAAAAGCCATTCCGAAGATGAGGATCGAAACGGCAAACGATCCGACGAAGGCGAGCGCGACGATGTGCTTGTACACCGCGAACACGAGCCACAGCAGGACCACGGCGACGCCGATCTTGGCCGCCTCAGCGCGGAACGCTGCCACCAGAGTTCCTCCCAGCGAGTCCCGCTTGCTCAGCGAAACGACCACCGAGAACGCCAGCCCGGCGCATACACCGACCGACCCGCCCAGAAAACCCGACACTGCGCCGTGAAGACCGGTGAGCAGGCCCAAGGCCAGCGTCATGGCGGCGGTCGCGAGAACCTGCCAGCGCAGGACGGTCCGGATCGCCTTGCTCTGCACCAGAATCATCCCCCGATCCCGCCCCCGGCTCGCGCAAAGTTTGCGATTCTAATCAGCTTGCTCCACGGGCGTCAACGCAAATGCGCGGCGCAGCAAACTCGACTGGACGGCCTCGTTCATCGGCGCAGGCGGCCCAGGACGACGTCGAGCTGGTCCAGATTGCCATAGTCGATCGTGAGCCGGCCCGCGCCGTTCTTGCGCGGAACGATCGAGACTCGCATCCCAAGGTGGTCCGCGAGCTCTTCCTCGAGCGCGACCAGGTCCCGGTCACGACCGCGCGCCTTGCGCGACCGCGGCGTCGACAGCGCGCGCGCGGCCAGATGCTCGGCTTGACGCACGGACAGATTCTTTGCCGCGATTCGGTGCGCGAGCTCGATCTGTTTGGCGCCGGACAACGCGAGCAGCGCCCGCCCATGCCCCATGTCTAGCTTGCCGTGCAAAATCAACTCTTGCACGGGCTTAACCAAAGACAACAAGCGCAAGAGGTTGCTCACCCCGCTGCGAGAGCGCCCGACCGCTTCGGCCGCTGCCTCGTGCGTCATGCCGAATTCGTCGACGAGGCGTTGAATCCCCGCGGCTTCCTCCATCGGATTCAGATCTTCGCGCTGGATGTTTTCGATCAACGCCATGGCCAGCGCCAAGTCGTCGCGCACTTCGCGCACGAGCACGGGCACGGAATCGAGGCCGGCCAGGCGGGCGGCCCGCCAGCGCCGCTCCCCGGCGATGATCTCGAAGTGGCCGTCGCCCAGGGGACGCGCGAGGATCGGCTGAATCACGCCCTGCGCCTTGATGGACTCGGCCAGCTCGGCGATGGCGCCGGGATCCATCTGGGTCCGCGGCTGATATTTGCCGGGCCGCAGCTGGGTCAGCGCAACATTCATCAGGTGCTCGGGCGAGCGCAGCTCGTCTCCGCCAAGCAGCGCGTCGAGACCGCGCCCGAGACCCTTCGCCTTAGCCATGGACGGTCTGCGCGGGCTTAGACAACATCTCGCCGGCCAGCGCGAGGTAGGCTAGGGCTCCCTTCGACTGGCGGTCCAGGTTGATCACCGGAACACCGTGACTCGGCGCTTCCGCGAGGCGCACGTTACGCGGAATCACGGTGCGGTACACCTTGTCGCCGAAGTGCTGCTGCAACTGGTCGGACACCTGTTGCGACAACGTGTTGCGCGGGTCATACATGGTGCGCAACAAACCCTCGATTTCCAGGCGTGGATTCAAGTTGACGCGAACTTTCTTGATGGTTTGCACCAGATCGGAGAGACCCTCGAGCGCGAAATATTCGCACTGCATCGGGATCATCACCGCCTGCGCCGCGCATAAGCCATTGACCGTCAGCAGGTTGAGCGCTGGCGGGCAGTCGATGAGAACGAAATCATAGCCGTCCTCGACCTCTTTGATGGCTTCCCGCAGCCGCGT
>DASPUW010000313.1:0-3009 GCA_035622675.1 Burkholderiales bacterium
CTTCTCGTCGTCGGGCTGGACGGCCTCACGTACGCGTCCTGGCTGTTCCTCGTTTCCGCAGGCCTTACCTTCACGTACGGCGTTCTGCGCGTCCTGAACCTGGCGCATGGGAACCTCTATGCGCTGGGCGCCTACCTGGGCGCGACCCTCGTCCTTCACTACGCTGCGACCGGGTCGACGCCAGCGCTCACCTACGCGCTTCTTCTGATTGCTGCGCTGGTGATCGGAGCCGTGGTTGGGCCCTTGATCGAGCGTTTCTTTCTGCGGCGCGTCTACTCGCGCGACGAGGAGGTGCAGCTGCTGCTGACGTTCTCCATCTCCCTCATCCTCGAGGACGTCGTCAAGCTCGTCTGGGGCGTTACGCCCATCTTCGCCGATCTGCCCTACACCTACCTCGGACGCGTGCGCCTGGGTGGTGTGAACTACGCGTGGTATCCGTTCCTGCTGGCGGCTATCGCGCTGGCGATCGGGGGCCTGCTCTGGCTGGTGGTTACCCGTACACGCCTCGGCAAGATACTCACTTCGGTCATTAGCGACCGCGAAGTCAGCCTCACGCTGGGGATCAACGTGCCGCGCGTCTACACGCTGGCGTTTACTGCGGGAGCTGTACTCGCCGCTCTGGGCGGCGCGCTCACGGCGCCGATGTTCTCTCTGGTGCCGGGTGTGGGTGCCGATGTGCTGGTCACATCGTTCGCCGTCATCGCGATCGGTGGCCTGGGCAGCATCGGCGGAGCAGCGCTCGGCTCCCTTCTCGTAGGGATGGCGCGCTCGTTTGCGGTGTACAAATTTCCCGAGCTGGACCTGTTCGTGATCTATCTGATCATGGCGCTGGTGCTGCTGTTCCGCCCGCAGGGCTTCTTCGGTGAGATCGAGGTCCGCAGGATCTGACTCTGCCTGGCTCATGACTACGCGGACACGCACCGTTGCCTTGTTGTTGATTGTCGCGCTGGTGCTGCTCGTCGGTCTGCCGCTGCTGCTGCCCGAATGGATCATTTTCCTGTTGACCGTGGCCAGCGCCAAGGCGCTCGCCGTGCTCGGCGTCGTGCTGCTGCTGCGTGGCAAATTGCTCACGTTCGGTCACGCGTTGTACTACGCGGCAGGCGCCTATGCCGGCGGCATGGCCGTGCGATATTGGGGCGTGCACGAAGCGCTCGTGCTGCTGGCTTTGGCGCTCGTCGCGGGAGTTGCGGTCAGCGCCATCCTCGGGCTGCTCGTCGCCCGCTACCGCGCGGTGTACTTTGCGCTGCTCAATCTGGCTTTCTCCATGGTGCTCTACGGCATGCTGCTCAAGCTCTACGACGTTTTCGGGGGGACCGACGGGATCGGAATCGCCGAGCCGACTCTGGCCGGGTTCCGTTTGAGCGGCCTGGCCATGTACGAGCTGACGATCGTTATCACAGCACTGCTGGTGTATCTCACCCACCGCTTCTTCGTGTCCCCCCTCGGCTATACCCTGCGTGCGATCCGTGACAACGAGGTGCGAGTCGAGTACATGGGGGTTTCGGTGTGGCGCGCGGTCTACGTGTCGTACATCATCGCCGGCGCTCTGGCCGCCGTCTCCGGCGGTCTGATCGCTCTCGCGGTGGGTCACATCACGCCGGACCTCGCGTTCTGGTCGCAATCGGGCGAGTTCGTGTTCGTGGCCATCCTGGGTGGAACAGGCAGTGTTCTCGCGCCGGTAGTCGGCTCGGTGCTGTTCGAATTCGTGCGCAACTACGCATTCAAGCTTTCGCCTTATACGTGGCAGATGACGCTGGGTATCGTGCTCCTGCTGATCATCTTCTTCCTGCCAGGCGGCGTGTGGAGCTTGACCGCGCGTCTGCCACGGCGCAGCCACCGATGAGCGCGCTGCTGGAAACAGTCGGGCTGACGCGTTTTTTCGGAAGCGTGCGCGCCGCCGAGGATCTGAACATGCGCGTGGCGCAGGGCGAGACGGTGGGCATTATCGGCTCCAACGGCTCCGGCAAGACCACGTTCCTCAATCTCGCCACCGGGTACCTCAAACCGGAGCGCGGCCGCATCTTACTCGACGGCCACGACACCACCGCCCTTCCCCCGCGCGCCATCACCCGGCTGGGTGTTGCGCGCTCGTTCCAGATCCCGCAGCTCTACCTCGGCATGACGGTGCTGGAAGCGATGCTGCTTTCGCTGGCGGCGCGTGCGGGGCGCATCGGCTTGTGGGCACCGCTGCTGCGCGACGAGTGGATCGTCGAGGCGCGCCAGGTGCTTGCGCAGTTCGCGCTCGACGCTCAGGCGGAGCGTCTGGTGGGCGAGCTGCCCGAGGGCAGCCGCAAGCTCCTGGACATCGCGCTCGCGGTCGCGCTTAAGCCACGGCTGCTGCTGATGGACGAGCCGACAGCGGGCGTGAGCACGGAAGACAAGTTCGAGGTGATGGACACGCTCTCGACTGTCCTGCGCGGCAGCGGCATCACCACGATCTTCGTCGAGCACGACATGGACGTCGTGCAGCGCTACAGCCAGCGCGTGCTCGTGTTCGATCAGGGACTGGTCATCGCTGACGGCGAGCCCGCAAAGGTGCTCGGCGACGCTGAGGTCCGCCGGGCGGTGCTGGGCCATGTCTGACGTGCTGGTACTGGAAGGTGTGCGCGTCGCGATCCAGGGCGCGGACGTGCTGCGCGGCGTCTCTCTCAGAATCCCTCGGCGTGGTCTAGTTGCACTGGTTGGCCGCAACGGCGCGGGCAAGACCACCACCTTGAGAAGCGTGATGGGGCTGCTGCCGCTGCAGGGTGGCCGCATGGTGCTCGACGGCACCGACCTCGCGCGGGTCCCCGCATTCAAGCGCGCGCAGCTCGGCATCGGCTACGTGCCCGAGGACCGGCGGCTGATCGGGCGTCTCAGCGTTGCCGACAACCTGCTCATGCCGGCCTGGGCGAGCGGAGTTGCGGACGCGTCGCAGCGGATGGAGCATGTGTACCGGCTCATGCCTGATTTGGTGCCGTTGTCACGCCGGGCGGCGGCGCAGTTGAGCGGCGGGCAGCAGAAGATGGC
>DASPUW010000314.1:0-2179 GCA_035622675.1 Burkholderiales bacterium
AAGCCGCAGCAGGCAGCTGCGCTTGGCGGAGAGGGTGGGATTCGAACCCACGGTCCCCCGCAAGAGGGACAACAGATTTCGAGTCTGCCCCGATCGACCACTCCGGCACCTCTCCTGTCGCGCGCTATTTTACATGCAAGTGAACCCATCTCCGGTGAGCACGATCCAACGTCGGTCAAAGTACGGAAAAACATGAAATTGCGGCGGCCTTCTTCTTGCTTCTCAGTGAGCTCTTGAGCGACGCGGCTACGGTGTAAGCATGCGCAATGTCTACTCCGCGCTGGTGATGTTGCCGGTACTGTGCGACCCCGGGGTCGTGGCACATCATCCCGTGCCGCCGCTCGACCAGACCGGCGAGCTGGTGGTGCTCACGCGCAATTCCGCCACCACCCGGTACATCGATGCACAAGGCCGCTACGCCGGACTCGAGTACGATCTGGTCGAGATGTTCGCGCGCGAGCTCGGCGTGAAGGTACGCTACCTCGACCGTCAGCCCTTCTACCAACTGCTGCCTGCGCTGGGCGAGCGGCGCGCGCATTTCGCCGCCGCCGGCGTCGCCATCACACCAGCGAGGCTCAATGATTTTCGCTTTGGGCCCGCTTACCAGCTCGTGCAGCCCGTGCTCGCCTACAACACCGACAACCCCGCGCCGCGCGATCTGCGTGATGTCGCTGGCAAGCGCATCGAAGTGGTGAGAGGGTCCGGCGTGTCGGAACGTCTGAAGCAGCTTAGAAAGCACAGCCCGGGACTCACCTGGACCGAGGTGGCCGAGAACGACAGCGAGGGGCTGCTCAGCCGGCTGTCGGAGAGCAAGGTGGACTATGTGATCACCGATTCCACCGTGCTCGATGTGGGGCGAAACTTTTACCCCAACCTCGGACGTGCTTTCTCCGTCGGCGATCAGCAGCCCCTGGCCTGGGCCTTCCCCAAGGAAGGCGATCCCGAGCTGTACAAGCGCGCGCAGGAATTCTTCATGCGCATCAGCTACGACGGTACGCTCAAGCAAGTCCTGGAGCGCTACTACGGTCACGTCAATCGCCTGAACCGGCTGGATATCGCGAACTTCCTGGAGCTTCGACAGACTCTGCTACCGCACTTCCGCAGCATGTTCAAGCAGGCACAGGAGCAGACCGGCATCGACTGGCGGCTGATCGCAGCGCTCGGCTTCCAGGAGTCGCACTGGGACCCGCTCGCGACCTCGCCCACGGGCGTACGCGGCTTGATGATGCTCACCTCCGATACCGCCGATCGCATGCAGCTCACCGATCGGCTCGATCCGAGTCAAAGCATCGTCGCCGGGGCTCTGTATCTACAGGAGCTGAAGGAGTCGCTGTCGAGCCGCATCACCGAGCCTGACCGCACCTGGCTCGCGCTCGCTGCTTACAACATCGGCCTTGGACATCTGGAAGATGCGCGCATTCTCACTCAGCGGCGTGGCGGCAACCCGGACCTGTGGCTGGACGTCAAGAAAGTGCTGCCGCTGCTGTCGCGGTACGAGTACTACAGCACGGTGAAACGCGGCTTCTGCCGCGGCGGAGAGGCGCTATCTCTGACGGAGAACATCCGCAACTACTTCGACATCCTCGCGCGCTTCGAGGAGCCGCACTCCCCGAGCCTGTACACGGCGCTGGCAGGCAACGGCGGGGCGCGCACAGATGCAGACGACGAGGCGCGGCCGGAAAACCGGGGCGGCCTGCGCGGTCCCGGCGCTAACGTTCGCGCGCTGAAATAGCGCGCCCCCGCGCTTCAGCCTCGAGCGAGTCGTTCCACGCCGCCCATGTACGGGCGCAGGGCAGCCGGCACCGTAACGCTGCCGTCTTCCTGCTGATAGTTCTCCAGGACCGCGATCAGGGTCCGCCCGACCGCGAGTCCCGAGCCGTTCAAGGTGTGCACCAGTTCGGGTTTGCCTTTTTCGTTGCGGAAGCGCGCCTGCATGCGGCGGGCCTGGAACGCCTCGAAATTGCTGCAGGAGGAAATCTCGCGATAGCTGTTCTGTCCCGGCAGCCACACCTCGATGTCGTAGGTCTTGGCTGCAGAGAAGCTCATGTCGCCGCTGCACAGCGCCACGACCCGGTATGGCAGCTCGAGGCGCTTCAGGATTTCCTCGGCATGCGAAGTGAGTTGCTCGAGCAGCTCGTAGGACTGTTGCGGGTGGGCGATCTGCACCAGCTCGACCTTG
>DASPUW010000315.1:0-3813 GCA_035622675.1 Burkholderiales bacterium
CGGCCGACTTACCGATCGAACAACCAACGAAGTTCGAGCTGGTGGTGAACCTCAAGACCGCCAAAGCGCTCGGCATCACGATCCCCGAATCGATCCTGCTGCGCGCGGACGAGGTGATTCGCTGAATCTCTGGAACGCCCCCTTTCTCTCCCTTCCCGCGCCGACGGCAGATCAAGGGAGCGTCGGGCGCTCAGCCCTCTATCCCCGCGCTCACCGACAGAAACTCCTGCACGCGGCGCACAGCGAGGGATGGATCAGTCAGCGCGCCGCAAGCATCCGCCAGCTCGAACACGCGCGCGTAGTGCAGCACGCTGCGTGCGGACTGCAGTCCTCCAACCAGGGTGAAGTGCTCCTGATGGCCATTGAGCCATGCAAGAAATACAAGGCCGGCCTTGTAATGGCGGGTGGGGGCGCGAAAGATCTCGCGCGAAAGCACCACGGTGGGATCGAGCATGCGCCGGTAATCCTGCAAGTCGCCCTTGGCCAGCGCCTGCAAGGCGCTGGCGGCGATGGGCGCGATCGCGTCGAAGATGCCCAGCAGCCCGTGCGAGTGATGGGTGCCGTCGCCAGCGATCAGGTCGCCGTAGTTGAAGTCGTCGCCGGTGAACATCTTGACACCGGGCGGTAGGGCACGGCGCAGATCCACCTCGCGCTTCGCGTCGAGCAGCGACACTTTGATGCCGTCGATTCGCTCGGCGTGCGCGCGGATGATGCTGAGCGCGGTTTCGGTCGCCTGATCGAGATCCTCGGTTCCCCAGTAACCCTTGAGCGCGGGATCGAACATCTCGCCCAGCCAGTGCAGAATGACCTTCTCTCTGCATTGGCGCAGCAGCTGCGAGTAGACCTCACGGTAGTCGTCCGACGAGCGGGCGATCGCGGCGAGCGCGCGGCTCGCCATGAGAATAATGCGTCCGCCGGCGGCTTCGACCGCCTCGATCTGTTCTCCGTAGGCCGCCAGCACGTCTCGCACAGTCGTACGCTCGTCCCAGACCAGCTGGTCGGTGCCCACCCCGCAGGCGAGGTCTGCGCCGGGAATGGTCCGGGCGTGCGCCATGCTGCGGCGGATCAGCTCCCGCGCTGCATTCCAATCCAGGCCCATGCCCCGCTGCGACGTATCCATGGCCTCGGCGACTTTGAAGCCCAAGCGCCAGAGGTGCTCGCGGAAGCGCAGCGTGGCGTCCCAGTCGACCGCAGGCGGCCCGTCCCAGGGCTCGCTCGGCTGGCGCGGATTCGCGACCACGTGCGCGGCGGCATAGGCGGTGCGATTGAACGGGCCCGGTGCGACGGACGCGAACGGCGGGCTCTCGTGCTTGAGCGTGTAACGCGCGAGGCCGCCGCTCGACTGCGGCAAGGTCAGCTGGAGCATGGCAATGCCCTCGAAGTTTGGCGACAATGTGAGGTATGGAAACAGATCCCCGCTTCACGCCCCATCGCGCCCTGGCGCCCTACTACCAGACGCAGGAAGACAAACAGGCGTTCCTCCGCACGATCTTCGACGAGTCGGCCGCATACTACGAGCGCATCGTGGGCTGGGGCTTCTTCGGCACCGGCAACTGGTACCGGCGTGCAGCGCTGAAACGGGCAGGGCTCGAAACGGGGATGCAGGTTGTCGATGTCGCGTCGGGCACCGGGACCACCGCGCGCGTCGCGGCGGACCTGGCTGGAGGGCCGCAATACGTGACTTGCGTCGACCCCAGCGCTGGGATGCTGCGGGAATCGGAGCGGCGGCTTCCAGCGAGGCATGTTCAGGGCACCGCCGACGTGATCCCGCTGCCGGACGCGGCGTTCGATTTCCTCAGCATGGGTTTCGCGCTGCGTCACGTGGAGAACCTCAAGAGCGCCTTCGCCGAGTTCCAGCGGGTGCTGAAACCTGGCGGGCGATTGCTGATCATGGAGATCACGAAGCCCAACGGGCGGTTCGCTGCAGGCCTCATGCGCCTGTACTTTCGAGACCTCATGCCGCGTTTCGCGCGGCTGCTCACGGGCAGCAAAAAGGCCGCCTACCTGATGGAATATTACTGGGAGACGATGGATCAGATGGTCGACCCAGAGCGCGTGCTCGAGGCGCTCGCGAGCGCCGGATTGGAGGAGCCGCGCCGCCGTGTGATCGGCAACGTCTTCAGCGAGTACACCGCCACAAAGCGCTGAAAGCGTCTTCAAAGCTTCCCCAGGATGTGATCCGCGCCTTTCTCGGCGACCATGATCGTCGGCGCGTTGGTGTTGCAGGAGGGCACGCGCGGCATCACCGAGGCATCAACGATGCGCAATCCCTCGAGGCCGATCACGCGCAGATCCGGCCCCACGACGCTCGTGCTCCGATTCGCCGGCCCGATGCGGCAGGTGCCGACCGGGTGGTGATCGGTCTTCGCGTTGGCACAGGCATAGTCGAACAGCTCCTGCTCGCTTTTCGCTCGCGGATCCGGCAGCACTTCGCGCAACACGAAGCGCTTGAGGGCCGGCTGGCTCATGATCTCACGCGCGAGTCGCAAACCCGAGAGCGCGCGCGCCTTGTCTTCCGCATCCGACCAGTAGTTGGGATCGAGCAGCGGTGCCGCGGTGGGGTCCGCGCTGGCGAGCCGCACCGTGCCGCGCGATTTGGGCCGCAGATAGGCGCTGTTCAGCGTAACGCCTCCGTGGCGCATCTTCGCCACGCCGGCCTCGATGCCCGACCCCAGGCCGAGGTGGAATTGGACATCGGGCGAGCGCGCGCAGCTGGCTGCGTCCGCGTACCAGAAGCCGCCGGTTTCGAACAGGCTGGAAGCGACCGGCCCCTTGCGCAGCAACAGATATTGAAGCCCCGCCCAGGCAGCATGGTGCGGCCTGTTGTACTTGTCGTACGTGTGATCGCCCGTGCACTCGGCGATGACGAACAGGTCGAGATGGTCCTGCAGGTTGGATCCCACGCCCGGCAAGTCGTGTACTACATTCACGCCGACCGAACGCAGATGATCGACCGGCCCGACGCCCGACTGCATGAGCAATTTGGGCGAGCCCATCGCGCCCGAGGAGATGATGACTTCGCGGTTCGTGCGCACGACGCGTCGCGTCCGCCCGCGGCCGCTCTCGATTTCCACGCCGACCGCGCGCCGCTGCTCGATCACGACGCGCAGCGCCTGTGTCTGCAGCATCACGCGGAGATTCGGCCGGCGGAGGATCGGCTTCAAGTAACCCGTAGCAGTCGACGAGCGGCGCGCATCCAGTTGCGTGAGCTGGTAGTAGCCGAGGCCCTCCTGCCGCTCGCCGTTGAAATCGGGGTTGAACGGAATGCCGAGCTCCTGCCCCGCTTGAAAGAACGCCTCGCAGATCGGCAGCGGGCTCACCGGGTTCGATACGCCGAGCGGCCCGCCGTAGGCGTGGAATTCGTTGGCGAAGCGCTGATTGTTCTCGGCGCGCTTGAAGTACGGCAGGACCTCGCGGTACGACCAGCCTGCAGCGCCCTCCTCACTCACCCACTCGTCGTAGTCCTGCGGGACGCCGCGCGTGTAGAGCTGCGCGTTGATGGAAGATCCACCGCCGATCACCTTCGCCTGCGTGAAGCGCAGAACCCGGTTCTTGAGCTGCTTCTGCGGCACCGTGTGCCAGCCCCAGGAGCCGATGCCCTTGGTCATCTTCGCGAAGCCCGCCGGCATGTGAAACAGCGGGTGAGCGTCGGAGCCACCCGCCTCGAGCAGCAGCACGCGCACGCTCGGGTCGGCGCTCAGGCGATGCGCCAGCACGCAACCGGCCGAGCCGCCGCCCGCGATGATGTAGTCGTAGCTTTCGGTCGCCATGTCACAGGCGCGGCACGGCAAGTCCGCCGTCGACGTGCAGCAC
>DASPUW010000316.1:0-2310 GCA_035622675.1 Burkholderiales bacterium
CGGTAAGCGCGAGGCCACGCCCCGGGTCGAGCCCGATCAGCGCTTCGTTGACGTCGAACGAGCGGCCGTCCGCGCTCTGGTTGGCAGTGCAGGTATCCGGTCCTCTGCACACCTTGGGAGACCCGACTCCCTTGCACGCACAGCCGCCTGCGCTCGAGCATGCGGCACAGGCGCTGTCGTTCCTCGGGATCATGCAGCCTTGCTTGATGATGTGCGCCTTGTTGCCGGTGAAGAAATACACCGTGCCCTTGTCGTCGACCACCGGTCCGCGCCCCGCCTGCCAGATTCCTCCGCCTGGACCGAGGAACGTGCAGTCCGTGCTCAAGTAGTCGATCCCGGAAATCGCCGCGATGCGGCTCACGCAGGTCGTGCAGAAAGCGGAAGGCGCGGCCCGCAGGTCGGCTGCGTCGTACGAGAACACCCAGCCCTCGAAGTAGTCGCCGCCGAAAGCCGCGATGAGCTTGCCCTGCGCGAGCGCGAGCGCCGAGCGTTGCACCGCGATGCGCGTGCTCGTCGGCTCGAAGCGCACCAGCGTCGACGCGATTCGCACGGCTCCGGCGATCACCACCGGCCCCGAAGCCTTTTCGCCGCCGTCTGCCAGGTCGAGCGCGTGCAGCACGAAGCTCGGCTGCGAGCCCTGCATGAGTCCCGCCACCACATATATGGTGCGGCTGCCGCGGTCGATGACCGGCGTGCTGTAGATGCCCGTGGGTGGGGCTGCGCTTCCGTCCGGCAAGCGTATGAGCGACTTGTGCCAGAGGGGGGCGCCGTCGCGATCGGCGTCGAAGGCGTATACGGAATTGTTGAGAGTCGTCACATAGACGACGTTGCGCACGCTGCCATCGGGCAGGCGCACGCCGCTCGCGATCAGCGGCTGACTCTGGACTGCGCCGTCGACGGCATAGCTGTATAGGCGGCCGAACGTCTCGGGCCCCACGTTCGACACGGTGAGCGTCGACTCGCTCAGGTTTGCGCCGGTCCGAAGGTTATCGTAGCTGTTGACAAGCACGTCGGTGGCGGCCTGCCCGGTTCCGGCGGCCCAGAGCAATGCCCATATGACTCGCCTGGCGAGGCGGCTGCGCCTGTTTCGACCGGGCGCGAGCATCACAGCATCCATCTTCTGCGGCAAGCAGATCACTGGGTATCCTGTTGGGGCGCTGGTGCGCTTGGTGGGACTCTGTGAGATCCCGCGCTGGACGCCAGCGGCGGATTCTACTGGGGCAGAGAGACAGGGGGAATTGCGGCGTCGGTGCCGGCGACGCGGAAACAGCCGCTGCGCCTCGAGGCGCGGGCGGAGACTTAAGTTACGGGAGTCTGAGCTCGCGTCCCTTGCGCCGGCGTTCGCGCTTGAACGAGACCACGAGCTTCCACGAGCCCAGTCTCAGGCTCCACGCCCGCCAGCCGAGCGAGCCTTCGTTCGGCCCTTCGAGCGCCAGCAGCGACTTGGGCGCCCTGCGCGTGACCGTCTCCGGCCCTGCGTAGATTTCCAGACGTCCTAGCGTGAAGAGCATTTCAAGCCGCCCGCGAATGAATGACCATGAGTCGAAATATTGGTGCTGCTCATCGAAAAAGTGCGCCGGCGTCGCGCCTCGCGCACGATCCAGCAGATAACGGCAGAAGTCGAACGCTGTGAAGGCCTCCCCGCGTTTTCACGACGCTCAAGTGAGATCGTGCTTGACATTGCGCGCTGCACCACTACAATTGGTGTACGTGGCACGCCAGACATACAAGATGTAGTGGTTGATGTCGGGTTCGGGCGACACGCGCTCCGCGCAAGAATTCTCCGGCGAGCCTTGCCCATGGCAGCCGGGTATCGGCTCGTCGCTTAAGACGAGGCACAAGAGCGATAGGTAGGTCTCCTCCCTGTGCACAGTTCGGGCGGACCATAGAGTCCGCCCTTTTTCTTGCCTGGTCCCGCGGCAACATTTGCAGGTAGGCTCACTTCACGGGCTGTGGGGCAGTCGCCTGGACCGGCTGCGTCCGCGCTGCGACCCAGCCCCGGTACACCGCGACGCGGGTGTAAACGCCCGGCTTCTTTTCCCGCGCGCAACCCTGGCCGAAGCTGACGATGCCGATCTGCACGTACGTTCCCGACCCCCCGCGCTGCAATGACAGCGGGCCCCCGCTGTCTCCCTGGCACGAGTCTTTGCCCTTCTCCCCGGCGCAGATCATGTTCACGGTGATCGCGCCGTTGTAGCTGTCTGGCGCGTTGCAGGCATCGCGCGTAACGATTGGGACGGTGACTCCCAGCAGTTCGCGCGACAGCCGGCCGTTCTCCTCGGTCGCGCCCCAGCCGGTCACCCAGGCGCT
>DASPUW010000317.1:0-2051 GCA_035622675.1 Burkholderiales bacterium
CGGACCGGTTCAGGTCATCTGGACCCGCGAAGAGGACATTCAGCACGACATGTACCGGCCGTACTACTACGACCGGATCAGTGCGGGGCTCGATGCGCAGGGGAAGCCGGTCGGGTGGTCGCACCGGATCGCCGGCTCGTCGATCCTCGCTCGCTACTTTCCCGCATACCTGAAAGATGGCATCGATTCCGACGGGGTGGAGAGCTCCGCGAATCTGCCTTACGGTTTGAGCGATATCCGCGTCGAGTGGATCGCGGAGGAACCCCCGGGCATTCCGACCGCGTTCTGGCGTGGGGTTGGCGTCACGCGCGGCACCTTCGTGGTCGAAAGCTTCGTCGATGAACTGGCCGCGCAGGCAAAACAGGATCCGCTTGCCTATCGTCTCGCCTTGCTCGACAAGAACCCGCGCGCTGCGGCTGTCTTGCGGATCGCTGCCGAACGCGCCGGCTGGGGCAAGCGGTCGCCGCAAGGCCAGGGACGCGGGATCGCTTTGTGTACCGGCTTCGGTACCTTCATCGCGCAAGTCGTGCAAGTGAGCGTGGACAAGGAAGGATCCGTCAATCCCACCCATGTCTGGTGCGTGGTCGACTGCGGCATCCAGGTGAATCCCGCCATCATCGAGGCGCAGATGCAGAGCGGCATCATCTTCGGTTTGTCGGGTGCGCTTTTTGGTGAAGTGACGATCAAGGACGGCCACGTCGAGCAGACCAACTTCGGGGACTACCGGGTGCTTCGCATCAACGAGGCGCCGCAAATCGACGTGCAGCTCGTGAAAAGCGGCGAGCCGCCCGGCGGCATCGGTGAACCAGGCACCTCTTGCGTGATGCCCGCGCTGACCAATGCGATCTACGCGGCAACCGGCAAGCGCATTCGCAGACTACCTGTCGGCGAGCAGGCCCGCGCGGCATAACCGAGGCCACAACCACCCCGCCACAGCGTGGCACCCCTCCTCGGCGAGGAGGGGAAAAAATACTTTCTCCCCTCCTTTCCAGGGAGGGGTGGCGCCGAAGGCGACGGGGTGGTTAGGGTTTTGCGCAGCGCGCGCGGTCGATACCATCGTCTGATTGTTCCGAAGGCAACACCATGTTGTGATGTAGCTCATGTCGCTTCTGCCGAAGGAGCAAGGAATGCATGAGGTCGATGAAATGCGGCGCAGCCTGCTGCTCGCCAGCGCGGCAGCAGCTGCGAGTTTTGTAGTTGGACCCCCGGCGGCGTTTGCCGCCCAACCAAAAGGAGACCCTCGCATGAGCAGCAGCACCATTACCCTCAAAGACGGCACGCAGATCTACTACAAAGACTGGGGCGCCGGGCAAGCGATCGTGTTCCACCACGGCTGGCCCCTGTCGGCCGATGATTGGGATGCACAGATGCTGTTCTTCCTCTCACAAGGCTATCGCGTCATCGCGCATGACAGGCGCGGACACGGCCGCTCGTCGCAGACCGAGAACGGCAACGAGATGGACACCTATGTCGCCGACGTCGCGCAGCTCGCGAAGCACCTCGACCTGCGCAATGCGGTCCATATCGGGCATTCGACCGGAGGCGGTGAAGTGGCGCGCTACGTCGCGCGGGCCGAGAAGGGACGTGTCGCGAAGGCCGTACTCATTGACGCGGTGCCGCCGATCATGGTCAAGTCGGACAAGAACCCGGGTGGCACGCCTATCGAAGCGTTCGACGGGCTGCGCGCGGCGCTCGCCGCCAACCGCTCGCAGTTCTACCTTGATGTCCCGTCGGGCCCGTTCTACGGCTTCAACCGCCCCGGCGCGAAGGTTTCGCAGGGCTTGATCTACAACTGGTGGCGCCAGGGGATGATGGGCGGGGCGAAGGCGCACTACGACTGCATCAAAGCCTTCTCGGAGACCGACTTCACCGAGGATCTGAAGGCGATCGAGGTCCCCACGCTGATCCTGCACGGCGACGATGACCAGATCGTCCCGTTCGCCGATGCCGGGCCACTGTCGGCGAAGCTCGTCAAGCATTCGACGTTCAAGGTGTATCCGGGCGGGCCGCATGGCGTGTGCCAGACGTACCCGGACATGGTCAATCGCGAC
>DASPUW010000318.1:0-5535 GCA_035622675.1 Burkholderiales bacterium
GCTCGGCGGCGGCGACCAGCTCCTCCGGCTCCATGTGCGCGATGAGGGTTTCGCGCACCGGCTCCGACAGCTCCAGCAGGATCTCGCCTTCGCGCTCGCCCTGGACCAGATCCCACACTCGCAGCCGGCGCGCGAGCGGGAGCGCCTCGAGGATGTAAGCGACATCGGCCGGGTGCAGCGCCGCGAGCTTGGCCTGCAGCCCCGCCATGTGCTGCTTGTGGACCAGGCCCTCGACCAGCTGCTGCCGCGGGCCGGCCTGCTTGTGGACCAGGTCCTCGACCAGCTGCTGCTTATCCAGCAGTTCCAGGATCTGCTGCAGCGTTTCCTGCACGCTCTCCTGTGGGTTGGACTGTGCGATCTCCTGAGGCATGGCTGCAGACATTGGAGCGAGGCCCGGCGCTGGCGAAGCCCTCGCGCGGCTGTGCGTCGCACCGCGCGCGCGGCGCGCTACTGTTTAGGCGGTACGCGCGTGGCCTCCCACGAGATGAACTGGACCCCCGTGGCGCGCTTGGCCCAGATGCTGTGAAAGCGGATCTCCACCGCGAGGTCCTCGCCTTTGACGGTCACGTCGAAGTTGCCGATGCCGGTGATGATGGCCACGCAACCGTAGGTCCTCACGGTGACGTCGCTGCGCCTCATCTTGCGGTAGATCACGGTCGCGGCGCGCTGAACCTCGATGTAGCTCGCCTTGTTGTCGACGATGGCGCTGGAGTGGATATAGACCAGGTCGTCTCCGAGCAGCTGCTGGAGAGCAGCGAAGTCGCGGCTGGTCTGGGCCGCATAGCGGGCATCCTCGGCGCGCAGCGCTTCGTCCGCACTGATCGTGCCGCCGCACTCCTGCGCACAAGCGACGCTGCTCGAGACGAGGGCCAGGAACGCGCAACCGTATACGGCGCGCAGCAACGATTTCGACATGGGGTCTTCTCCTCCGCTGTTTGATTGTTGGTGAACGACTGCCAGGGGACTATGCCCCAGCACGGCGAAGGGCGTCAAACCTGGGAGTTGCCGGACGCGATCGCAGGCCTGGTTTTCCAGAAGCCGGTGTGGCGCTCGAACGCGTGCGCCAGCTGCAGCACGCCGAAGTCGTCCTGGTGTTGCCCGACGATCTGGAGCCCGACGGGCAGTCCCTCGGCGCTGAAGCCGCACGGCACCGAGATGGCAGGCAGGCCGGTGACGCTCACGAAGGAGCACGACCGCATCCAGTCCACGTAGGTTGCCATCGGCTGCCCGTTGATCTCGCGCACCCAAGGTTGCTCAACGTCGAACGGCAGGACCTGGACCACGGGTGCCGCCAGGAAGTCATAGCGCCCCATGAACTCGCGCACCCGATGGTAGAGCTCGGTGCGCTTGCGCTCGGCGCGGGCGACCTGCGGTCCGCTGAGAGCAATACCCTGCTCGATGTTCCACACCACCGTGTCCTTCATCTGGTCGCGGCTCTTCTCGAACAGCGCTCCATAGGACAGCTCGAAGTTGTAGGCGCGCAGGACCTTGAACACCTCGTCGGCCTCGGCCAGATCGGGCTGCGCCTCGTCGACGATGATGCCGAGGTCCTCGAACACGTGGCGCTGGCGCTCGAGCACCGCGGTTACCTCCGGCTGCACCGGCAATCCGCCCAGATCGCGACTCCAAGCCAGGCGCACACCCTTGAACTCGCGCTCGAGCGGTCGTGCGAAGACGGAGCCGGGTTCTGCGATCGAGATCGGTGCACGCGCGTCGGGCCCAGCGATGGCGGTCAGCTGCAACGCGAGATCTTGTACCGTCCGCGCCATCGGTCCGAGAACAGCGAGCGAGTACCACGCGTTGTAGGCCGGCCAGGACGGCACGCGGCCAGCGGATGGCCGGAAGCCCGCGACGTTGCAGAAGCTGGCCGGGTTGCGCAGGCTGCCGCCGAGATCGCTGCCGTCGGCGATGGGCACCATGCCGCAGGCGAGCGCAACCACCGCGCCGCCGCTGCTCCCGCCGCAGGTCTTGCTCACGTCGTATGGGTTGCGGGTGGACCCGAATACCGGATTGAAGGTTTGCGAGCCGGCGCCGAACTCCGGGGTGTTGGTCTTGCCCAGGGTAATGGCCCCCCCGGCCTTGAGGCGTTCGACGATGAGCGAATCCGTGTCTGGGACGAAGTCACGGAACAGCGGTGACCCGAACGTGGTCCGCATGCCTTTCGTCAGCACGAGATCCTTGTGAGCAACCGGGAGCCCGTACAGAGGCGCGGCCTCCGGTGCTGGTGCCTGTCGCCGGGCGAGCGCTGCATCAGCCGCGCGCGCGGCGGTCAAAGCCTGCTCCGGGACGAAGGTCACGATGGCGTTTACTGACGGATTGACGCGCTCGATCTGGTCGATGTGCGCGCGCATCACCTCCTCGCACGACACGTCGCGGCGGCGGATGCGACGCGCCAGCTCGGTGGCGGTCAGGAAGCAGAGCTCGTGGGAGGTCATACGTCAGGAATCCAGTGCCGAATGGATGGCCGCGCCTCAGCGTTGCAGTCCGATGCCGCGCGCCATCAGCACGGCCATGAGCGGAACGAAGGCCAGCAGCGCCAGCTCGAGCAAGATGTAGCGCCGTGCCGTGCGGATATCGCCCGCCTCGAGGACAGGCTGCTCGCCCGTGTTCAGCGCGCGCCTCCAGCGAAGGAACTGCACCGTTGGAGAGATCGAGACCAGCCCGATGGCCAGGAAAAGAGCCAGCTTGATGTAGAACACCGGGTTGCTCAGATAGAAGCCGGGGCCCTTGCCCGTGACGAACACGCGCAAGGCACCACTCGCCAAGACGGCGATCGCGGCGACGAGGTAGAGCAGATCCAGCCGCGCAAGCATCGGCACCTGCTCGAGGCGCAGACGCGGCGTGCAGAGGCAGAGCTCGCTCACCAGGAAAGCGGTCAGCAGCATGATGGAGGCGAAATGCAGATACGCGAGCGCAGCGTCCATGGATCGACCAGGCTCACTGTCTATCGGGACTCACCTGCGCCGCCCCCGCGGCGTGGCCGGGTTGCGTCGAGCCACGCTCCGCTCCCCGCATGATGGCGTCGCGAGCGGCGCGCTGCGGCGCATCCTCGAGCAGCACGACTCTTCCGTCCGCCATCTGCTGCAGGCCAAGCAGCTGATCGGTCTCGGCTATGTCGGGCAGGGTGGCAGAGTGCACATACTCCTCGTACAGTTCCGCGAACACCGTTGTGCCGGTGAGCTCGTCGAGCTTGCGGAAGACTTCCCGACCGGTCCAGCCGACGTCGGGCGACAAGCAGCAGCGCTGTAGCGCGTCGAGCGCCGAGCCCAACGATTGGCTGTCCCCAGTGCGGCTGCGCAGCCGCTGATCGGCGAGCAGCATGATCGCGGCCCCCTCCCAGTACACGCGCAGGAATGCTCCGCTGCGGTACATGCGCTCGGTGGCGTCCGCCAGGCTCTGCCCGCGTGCGCCGCTTTGCATGCCCCGTTTGAACCCTTCATGGATGTGCTGCCACGCTTCTTGTGCCCCGATGGACCCGGCGCGTGCCCGCAGCACATGCTCTAAATAGCTGGCAGCGCCCTCGGACAGCCAGGCGTCGGTCGACAGCACGTAAGGCAGCAGCAGGTGCGACAACTCGTGCACCGCGGTCCAATCGGCGTCCAGCTCTTCGCCGGGCCGGTTTTGATTGACGAAGAAATGCGCGGAGAGTCCGCCGCCGCGCAGCACGTAAGCCGATGGCACAGCCTCGTTCCCGCGCGCGCCGGGCACGACGATGATCTGCACGGCAGGCACCGGGAAGCGTCCATACAAGGTCGTCACGGCGGCTGCAGCGCGGCGCAGCCAATTGGTGATGCGCGCCTGATCCAGCTTCGACTCCCCGAGAAGCGCGATGCGCAGGCGTGCCTGGGGCAGCTCGAGTATGCGCTCGCTGAAGTGCCCGAAGGCGATCGCGGCCGGCCAATCGTAGGGGCCATGACCGACCCGATGCACAACGCGCCCGTCCAGTGCAGTGACCTGCCACGGTGTCGAGACCGACATCCCCGCTGGCAGCACGAACTCCACGTCGATGTCCTCGTCCGCTTCGAGCACGTCCGGACGCCAGAACCAAGTGCCGAGATCCGTGATGAGGTCGCCGCCGACACGCTGCGCTGCGCGCGCTTTGCTGGAGCTCGTCGTGAGTCGGCCAAGGTCGACGGCATATGCGATGCAGGCGCCGTCCGGCAAGCTGCCCAGACGCATCTCGGTACCGTTCGTGGTGAAGGCGCGCTTGGCGCCCTCCAGCTCCACTTTCTCGAGCGCATCCTCAGCGTCGATGGACGCGGCCACCAGCCGGCGTGGCGGCGCGCCGCTGAAGCAGGCGCGCACGCGCAGGGTGACAAGGCTCTCGTCGATGGCCACGCTATAGTGATGCAGCCGTGCCGGCTCGCCGTGCGCGAACGCGATCGAGAGGCAGGCCGTTAGCGCGACAGCGCATGCAATGCGCAGCTTGTCGCAGCAGGATCGAGCGCGTTCGCTCATGACTGCGATGTCAGAGCGTCCTCATGCGGGCAAGGGGACGCCCTGCTGCCCGGGCTCATACGACAGGGCGGACGCAAGCCATCGCTCGACCGTTTCCAGCGGCATGCCCTTGCGCCGCGCGTAGTCCTGCGCTTGATCGCGGTCGATCTTCCCCACTGCGAAGTAACGCGCGTCGGGATGCGAGAAATAGAAGCCGCTCACAGCCGCGGTCGGCAGCATCGCGAAGCTCTCAGTGAGGGTGATGCCCGTGTTGAGCGGCGCCTGCAGCAAGTCGAACAGTGTGGCCTTCTCGGTGTGGTCGGGGCAGGCCGGGTAGCCCGGTGCCGGGCGGATGCCGCGATAGCTCTCATCGATCAGCTGCTCCAGGCTCAGGCTCTCCGCCGCGGCATAGCCCCAGAATTCCCGCCGCACGCGCAGATGCATGAGCTCCGCGAAGGCTTCCGCCAGCCGATCCGCCAGAGCCTTGAGCATGATCCCGCTGTAATCGTCGTGCTTCTCCTCATAAACTTCCAGGTGTGCTTCGATGCCGAGGCCGGCGGTCACCGCGAAGCAGCCGACGTAATCCCTGACTCCGGAGGCCTTCGGCGCGACGAGGTCGGCGAGACAGTGGTTGGCGCGATCTTCGGGCTTGACCATCTGCTGCCTGAGGAAGTGGAAGCGAGCCGCGACCTGGGCCCGCGACTCGTCGGTGTACACCTCGATGTCGTCCGCATTTACGCTGTTGGCCGGCAACAACCCTATCACCCCGCTCGCCTCCAGCCAACGCTCCTCGGTGATACGCGTCAGCATGGCCTGCGCATCGGCGAACAGGTTGCGCGCCGCTTCGCCGACGACCGAGTCGTGCAGGATCTTAGGGTAACGGCCGCTGAGCTCCCACGTCTGGAAGAAGGGGGTCCAGTCGATGAGTTGCGCGATGTCGGCCAGCGGATAGCGCTTCATGGCCTTGACCCCAAGCAAGGCCGGCGTGGGCGGCGCGTAGCTCGCCCAGTCCGTCGCGAGGCCGCGTGCGCGCGCCTCGGCCAGCGTGTGATGCGGGGCCTGGCCTTTCTTGCCTCTGTGCTGCTGACGGGTGCGCTC
>DASPUW010000319.1:0-2365 GCA_035622675.1 Burkholderiales bacterium
GGTGATCACGAAGCGCTCGACGAAGCGTTCCTCGTCTTCGACGTCGCGGAATACGCGCCAGCTCGCCGCCCCGTTGCGGCGGCGCACGACTTCGATTGCGCGGATCGCGTGCAGGAACGCCCGGTGATGCTCCGGTGCGACACGGTATTCGATTTGGATCAGAACCGGTCCGTCCTCAGGCATCGGCTGAACGACGAGACTGAGCTCGGGTGGCTGCACCCCCATCGTGACGTCGGCCTCATTCCCGAGCTCCACGCGAACGCGGCGGCTCAGCACGTAGAGCAGCATCATCACGCCCGCTGACAGGCTGAGCGCGATCGGCGTTCCCGCTGCCGATGCCAGCGCCCCCCATACGATGCTTCCCAATGCGAGACTCGCTTGAGTCGTGACCAGATTTGTCGCGACCGCCCGTGCCCGGACCCACGCCGGAGCGGAGGTCTGGGTTCCCGCCGAGAGGCTGGCAAACACACTCACCCAGGCCGCGCCTGCACCAAAGCAGCCCGCGACAGCGAGGACCACCCACGGCGCGAATGCAACCGTGAGTGCCGCGACCGCCCAGAGCAGATAGCCGCCGCTCACCACGGTGTTCAGCGAAACCTTCTGCAGGTGGCGCGGAATCCACAGCGCGCCGATCACCGCCCCCGCCCCGAAAAACCCCAGTAGCATGCCGAAGCCGCCGGCGCCCAACGCGAGCTGATCGCGGGCGATCACGGGAAGGAGCGCCCACAGCGCGCTCGCGCAGACGGCAAAGCTCAGGTTGCGAATCACCAGCGCGCGCAAGGGCGGTGAGTGCTGCAGGTAGCGCAGACCGCTGCGTACGCCTACGAGCAATGTTTCCGGTGCGGCAACACCGGGAATCGCCCGCACGTGCTTTGGCCATCCACGCAATGCAACGATCATCCAAACGAAGAACAGGGCACTGACCAACAGCGCGATTCCCGAGCCGAGGCCCGCCGCGAGCAACCCAGCCAGGGCAGGACCGACGGCGCGCGCGACGTTGAACGCCACCGCAGAGAGCGACACTGCCCTCGGCAGCTCGGTGCGGGGAACGAGATCGTTGACGAGCGCCTGCTGCGCCGGCATGTAGAAGGTGAAGCCGATGCCGACCAGAAACGTCAGTAAGAGCAGCGAAACGGGGCCAACCAGGCCGAGCACTGTCGCTGTGCCCAGGATCAGAGTGCTCGTCAGGAGCAGGACCTGTGTGGACAGGACCACACGGCGCCGCTCGACGATATCGGCCAGCGCCCCGGCGATCAATCCGAACAGCAGGGCGGGCGCCGTGCTCGCCGTCTGTACCAGCGCGACCATAAGCTCGGATGTCGTCAGCGTGGCCATCAGCCACGCGGCGACGGTCGCCTGCATGGTGTAGCCCAGCGCAGTGTTCACGGAACCGGCGTAGAACCGCCGGAAGCGCTCGTGGCGAAGCGGTGAGGCGCGGAGCAGCACCGCCACTACGGAAGTGATACGTTCACGCATGCTTACAGCGGGGTGCTGCACTGATCTGCTTTAGCGGGACCTCTCACCCTATCCCTCTCCCGCGGGGGGAGAGGGGATCGACCGGTGAGGCTCTCTCGCGCAAGTGGAGAGGGAATTGATCGACTGCATTGCTCAATTCGATTTTGAGAATCCGTACAGAGCTTCCGGGTTTTCTACCAGAATACGGTGGCGTGTGCGCTCGTCGGAAGTCCAATCAGCAAGCAGATCGAGCAGTATCGCGTCGTCCGGCTTGTCGGTCTTCTCTGTCGGGTGCGGCCAGTCGGTCGCCCACACCATCCGTTCCGGCGCCATGCGGATGTAGGCTCGTGCGAGCGGTGCGACATCCGCATAGCTGGGCGGCCCGACCTTGGTGCCCATGTAGGCACCCGACAGCTTGACCCAGGTGTGGCCGCGTGCGACGAGCTGACCGATCACCCCGAATGCCGGGTGATTCACCCCGGCCGACGGCGGGATGCGCCCCATGTGATCGATCACGAGAGGCGATGACAGCTGCGTCAGCACCTTCTCGGCCTGGACGATCTGATCGGCGAGCATGTGGATCTGCATGTGCCAGCCGAGCTCGTTGACCCGGCTTGACAGCGGTCCCATCATGTCGATCGTGGTGGCGCCGGCCTGCACCAGGTTGAAGCGGATTCCGCGCACGCCGAGGCTTGCCAGTCGCTGCAGCTCCTGGTCGGTCACCGAAGTATCGACAACGACGACAGCGCGCGCGCTCGGCCCGATCTGCGCGACGGCGTCGAGCGTGCACGAGTTGTCGGTGCCGTAGGTGGAGGGCTGTACGACCACGTTGCGCGATGTGCCGATGCGCTTCTGCAGCAGCCGATAATCGGCGGGACCGGCATCCGGCGGACGCAGTGTCGCAGTCGGC
>DASPUW010000320.1:0-4985 GCA_035622675.1 Burkholderiales bacterium
GAGACGGTGGCCGGCCGCAAGGTCGAGCTGATCGTCAAAGACACCACCGGCCCTTCACCCGACATCGCCAAGCGGCTCGCGCAGGAGCTGATCACCAACGACAACGTCGACTTCCTCGCCGGTTTCGGCTTCACGCCCAACGCGCTGGCGGTTGCCCCGCTCGCCACCGAGGCGCGCAAGCCCATGATCATCATGAACGCCGCGACTTCGATCATCACCACGCGCTCGCCTTACATCGCGCGCGTCTCGATGACGCTCCCCCAGGTGACTGCTCCGCTCGCGTCGTGGGCGATCAAAAACGGGATCAAGAGCGTGTACACGCTGGTGTCGGATTTCGGGCCTGGGATCGACGCCGAGACGACGTTCAAGAAGACCTTCACCGAGGCCGGCGGAAAGATCGTGGGCTCGGTGCGGGTGCCGCTGCGCAACCCGGAGTTTGCGCCGTTCCTGCAGCGCATCAAGGACGCTCACCCGCAGGCGGTGTTCATCTTCCTGCCCGGCAGCGGCGAGCAGCCGGTGGCGTTCATGAAAGGCTTCTCCGAGCGCGAGCTGAACAAAACAGGCATCCGCCTCATCGCTACCGGAGACCTTACCGAGGATGGGGCACTAGAGACAATGGGCGATACGCCGCTCGGAGTAGTGACGAGTCACCACTACTCGGCCGCTCACGAGAGCGCGCAGAATCGCGCGTTTCTCAAGGCATACGCCGATATCGCCAGCCCCGGCACGCGGCCGAATTTCATGGCCGTCGGTGGCTGGGACGGGATGGCGGCGATCTACGAGGTGATCCGCAAGCTGAACGGGCAGATCGACGGCGACAAAGCCATGGAGGTGCTGAAGGGCCTGCGCCTCGACAGCCCGCGCGGTCCGCTCGTCATCGATCCGGAGACGCGCGACCCAGTTCAGACCGTGTACATACGGCGCGTGCAGAAGATCAACGGCAAACCGTACAACGTCGAGTTCGAGCAGATCCCCGAAGTCAAGGATCCGGGGAAGTAGTTCGTCGTTCGTGGTTTGTTTTCCTCGCCCCGGCCCTCTCCTGCCCCCACCCCAACCCTCCCCCGCTAGCGAGGGAGGGAGGCCCCAACTGCGCCGATGATTGCCAGCTTGTTGGGGGTGATGTTCGATGGGCTTGCCTACGGCATGCTGCTGTTCCTCATCGGCGTCGGGCTGTCGGTCACTCTGGGGTTGATGAATTTCGTCAACCTCGCGCACGGCGCCTTCGGCATGCTCGGCGGCTATTTCTGCGTGGTCGCCATGGCGCGCTGGAACGTTCCCTTCCTGGCGGCGTTGCCTTTGGCTTTTGCCGTGTCTGCTTCGGCCGGCCTGCTGTTCGAGCGCCTGCTGTTCCGCCGCCTGTACCGGCGCAGCCACCTGGATCAGGTGCTGCTCACGATCGGGGTTACCTTCATGGCGATCGCTGCGGCCACCTTCGCGTTCGGTCCCCAGCAGCAGGCGATGCAATTGCCCGAATATCTCTCCGGCCAGTTGAACGTGCTCGGGGTCGATCTGAACATCTATCGGGTGTTTCTCCTTGCGCTCGGAGCCGCGCTCACGGCTGTGCTGACGCTGATAGTGGAGCGGACGCGCTTTGGCGCCGCCGTCAGAGCGTCGGTCGACAACGCGCGCGTAGCCGAGGCGCTCGGCATTCGAGTCGGGTTGGTGTTCCAGATCGCCTTCGCTGCCGGCTGCGGGCTGGCCGGCCTGGGTGGCGCGCTCGGCGTCGAAGTGCTCGGTCTCGATCCGCTGTTCCCGCTGAAGTTCATGGTGTACTTCCTCCTGGTCGTCGCGGTGGGCGGCACGAGCACGCTCAAGGGGCCGCTGTACGCCGCGCTTCTGCTGGGCGTTGCCGACGTCGCCGGGAAGTACTACATCCCGGAGGTCGGCGCTTTCATCATCTACGCGATGATGGTGATTCTGCTGATCCTCCGGCCGCAGGGGCTGGTCAGCCGGTCATGAGCACCGCGCCCGGCATCGTTCGGATCGTTCGCTTTCCTTGGCACGAAGCCGTGTTCTGGCTCGTGCTTGCAGCGGGGTTCTGGCTGTGGCCCAAGCATCTCCCGCTCGCGAGTCAGGTGCTGATCGCGGGCCTGTTCACGCTCTCCTACGATCTCATCCTCGGCTACAGCGGCATCCTGTCGCTCGGCCACGCGGCTTATTTCGGCATCGGCGCGTACGCGGCCGGCCTGCTGGCTCAGAACGGCTGGGGCGAGCCGCTCTCCGGCTTGCTCGCTGCCGGAGCCTGCGCCGGGCTCACCGGATTTCTGACGAGTTTCCTCGTCGTGCGTGGCCAGGATCTGACGCGCCTCATGGTCACCACGGCCATCGGGCTGCTGCTGTTCGAGCTCGCCAACCGGCTAAGCAGCATCACCGGCGGCGTCGATGGACTGCTCGGCATCGAGATGGCGCCGCTCCTCGGGGCGTTCCGTTTCGACATGTATGGGCGCACTGCATACGGCTACTGCCTGGCCATCACCTTTCTCCTATTCCTCGTCGTGAGGCGGCTCGTGCATTCGCCGTTCGGATGGAGCTTGCGCGGGATGCGCGACAACCCTGGGCGCATGCTGGCCCTGGGCTATCCGGTGTCGCACCGTCTGATCGCCGTGTATAGCCTCTCCGCAGCGATCGCGGGCGTCGCCGGCGCGCTGCTGACGCAGACGACGCAGTTCGTCAGCATCGATGTGTTCTCCTTCGGCCGCTCGGCCGACGTGATGGTGATGCTGATCGTCGGGGGCGCCGGCATGCTGTACGGAGGCCTGGTCGGGGCCGCGGTGTTCACGCTCGCGTACCATTACCTCTCCGCGCTGAACCCTGTGTACTGGCAGTTCTGGCTGGGTGCGTTCCTCATCGCCATCGTGCTGGTCGGGCGTGGCGGCGTGCTGGGTGCATGGGCTCGCGCCGTAAGCACCCTGCGCGAAAAACGCAGCCGGACCATGACCCAATCATGACGCACGCCCTGCGCACCTCCGACCTGGGCAAGCACTTCGGCGGGGTGCGCGCCGTGACCGGCGTGTCCCTCGCGTTGCCACGCGGTGCGCGGCACGCCATCATCGGCCCGAATGGCGCTGGCAAAACGACGCTCATCAATCTGCTCACCGGCATGCTGGCGCCGAGCGAGGGCGAGGTGTATCTCGGCGAAGACCGCATCACGCGGCTGCGTCCAGACCAGCGGGTGAAGCGCGGGCTGGCGCGCACGTTTCAGATCAACAATCTGTTTCCCGATCTCACCGTCATCCAATGTGTGCTGCTGGCGGTGTGCGAGCAGCGCGGCGCTGGCGTCGATCCGTGGCGTTCCGTCGCCCGCTGCGACGCCGAGATCACGGCGGCGCGGGAGGTGCTGCGCCTGCTTCGTCTCGAGCGCGCCGAAAACACCGTTGTGCGCGAGCTGGCCTATGGGGACCAGCGGCTGGTCGAAATCGCGCTAGCGCTCGCGTGCAGGCCGCGCGTGCTGCTGCTCGACGAGCCCGCTGCCGGCGTGCCGAAAAGTGAAAGCCAGGCGCTGTTCCGCGCCATCGCCGACCTGCCTGGCGAAGTCACGGTGCTGTTCGTAGAGCACGACATGGACATCGTGTTCCGGTTCGCGCAGCGCATCACCGTGCTCGTCTCCGGTTCGATCTTGACCGAAGGCCCGCCCGAGCAGATTGCGCGCGATCCGACGGTCAAGCAAGTCTATCTGGGCGACCGCGCATGAGTGGCCCGCTGCTCGAGCTCGAGCGCCTCACCGCCGGCTACGGCGATGCCGTCGTCCTCGAGGACGTGTCGCTCGAGGTGCCGCGGCACGGCAGCCTCGCTCTGCTGGGCCGCAACGGCGCGGGCAAGTCGACGCTGATCGCTTCCGTGATGGGATTGACCCGCGTGCAAGCCGGGGGCCTGACTTTCGACAGCGCCGACATTACGCGCTGGCGCCCGCATCGCAGGGCGCGTGCCGGCCTTGCCTGGGTACCGCAGGAGCGCGAGGTCTTTCCGTCACTGTCGGTCACGGAAAACCTGACGGTGATCGCGCGGCCCGGACGGTGGAGCTTGGCGCGAGTACACGAGCTGTTTCCGAGGCTGGCCGAGCGCGGTGGCAACCTGGCGCATCAGCTCTCGGGTGGAGAACAGCAGATGCTGGCGATCGGCCGCGCCCTGATGCTCAACCCGGCTCTGCTCCTGCTCGATGAGCCGTTCGAGGGCCTTGCGCCGCTCATCGTAGAAGAAGTGGAGAGCGCCATCGAGCAGATGAAGAGCGAAGGTATTGCGGTACTTCTGGTCGAGCAACACGTTGACGCTGCGCTCCGGCTGTGCGATTGGACCGTTGTGCTGGAGCGCGGCAAGGTGGTGCATGCTGGCGCGAGCGCGCGGCTGCGCGACGACCGAGCGCTGCTGGAAAGCCTGGTCACGCTGCGGGCGGATGCACGATAATGAATCCCCTATCCCTCCGGGAGGGGAGAGCATAGTTCCCTCTCCCTCTGGGAGAGGGCGGAGGGTGAGGGAGAAATCATGCAAGCACTATCGAACGAAACTAAAGAACGGTTGCAGACTGTGAGCACCGCTACACTCAGCACGCTGCTGTTCAAACGCGGGCTGCGCAACACATGGCTGCACGGGGTCAAGCGCGTAAGTGCCCCGAAGACGAACATGGTGGGCGAAGCGTTCACGCTGCGCAATATCCCGTGCCGCGAGGATCTGGACCAGGTCAGCGTGTTCGAGAGTCCAGAGCACCCGCAGCGCAAGGCGTTTGACACGACGCCGGCCGGCAGCGTGCTGGTAATCGACTGCCGCGGCGACACGCACGCGGCATCGGGCGGTGGCATCCTGACTACACGCCTGAAGGTCCGCGGCGCCGCGGGACTGGTGACGGACGGGTGTCTGCGCGACAGCGACGAAATCGCGCGCATGGATTTTCCGGTGTATAGCGCCGGGGCGGCTGCGCCGCTCAACCTCGCGCGTCACCACGCGGTCGAGTACAACGTGCCGATCGGCTGCGGCGGCGTGGCGGTTTACCC
>DASPUW010000321.1:0-12281 GCA_035622675.1 Burkholderiales bacterium
GGCGTCGCAGGCTCGGCATGGGCCACCGGCGCTGCGCAGCTCGTCGGGGTGGGTGTCGGCATGAGCATGTTCCTGAGCCGCGACCTGTGCCGCGACTTCTCCTCGCACCTCTGCTGGCGTCCCGACTCCGCGGAGGTCCGACGCGCGCTCGGGCTGGGGGTCCCCATGGGGTTGCTGCCTGCGGTGGATCTCATCGGCATCGCGCTGTTTCAGATGATGCAGGCGAGCCTCGGTGCAGCGGCCGGCGCGGCGACTCAGATTGTGATGATGATGACGTCGATCGCGTACATGCCGGCGATCGGGCTCGCGCTCGCCGGGACGACGCTGGTGGGCCAGTCGATCGGGGCCGGCGAGCGCGCCTGGGCGAAGCGCGTCGGCAACGCCGCGATCGGGCTGACGGTCGTCTATATGGGGCTGGTCAGCGTCGCGCTCGCGCTCGCAGGGCCTTGGCTCCTGCCGTTGTTCGTGTCGAAGTCCGACCCCCACGCGCAGCAGGTGCTGCACCTCGCGTATACGCTGCTGTGGATCGCCACCGCCTACCAGATCTTCGACGGATTCAACCTGGGTGCGAGCTTCTGCCTGCGCGGTGCCGGCGACGTGCGCGTGCCCGCACTCATGGTGTTGCTCCTGTCGTGGCTGTGCTTCGTCCCGCTTGCACACATGCTGAGCTTCGCGCCGGGTCAGGGCTGGGTGCACTTCCTTCCGCAGTTCGGCCTGGGCGCGGCTGGCGGGTGGAGCGCCCTGCTGCTGTACACCTTTGCGCTCGCGTCCGCGATGTTCCTTCGCTGGCGCTCTGGCGCCTGGCGGCGCATCGACCTGAAGTGACTTGACAACATCTGGTGGCGGGTGAGAGCCAGCACTCCCGCGGATCGCTTTGCGCGAGATGACAGGGAACGCGTGAAGTGGTGCAATAGCGCTTAGCCGCCATGCACGCGCCCGCCCTGCGCCGCCCGCATCTCCTGGTCCTCTGGCTCTCTGCCCTGGCTCTCTGGCTGGGCGCGATGCCAGCGCGCTCGGTGGAGACTGTTGCGCCTGCTGTCTTCCTCGTGGCCAAGGAAAACCTGCTCGACCCGAACTTTGCGCACTCGGTGGTTCTGGTCGTGTTCCCCAAGGACGCCGGGCCGGTGGGAGTAATCCTGAACCGCCCAGTGCCCTTGACACTCAAGGAGGTCTTCCCGGGTGAGCCCCGGTTGAAGGACCGCGGCGACAAGCTCTATTTCGGCGGCCCGGTGCGCCTCAACGGTCTCATGTTCTTGTGCCGGCGTCCCACCGCGCCGGACAATGCCTTTCCGGTCGTGGGCGACTTGTATCTGAGCGGGGACGGCGGGCTGCTGGACGAGATGTTGGCAGGTCCCGACGCGCAAGTGCAGCGCTATTTCCTCGGCTATTCAGGCTGGGCACCGGACCAGCTCGAGTTCGAGATCGCGCAGGGCGGTTGGTACGTGCTGCCCGCCGATCTGGACACGGTGGTGAAAGGGGACCCCAAGACGTTGTGGCGCGATCTGCTGTTGCGCGCAACGGCCGTCAAGACGTGAGGCGCCGCAACCTTCCGCTGACAAACCATGTGCATACATCTCAAATGTCTTAAGTGCTTGGCGGCCGCGGCTCTGCTGGGTCTGCCGCTGGCCGGTCGTGCCGAGATAGCCTGTCCAGATAGCCTGGGCGTGAACCAACGCGCCGAGCCGCCGAGCGGCTGGAGCGTGATCTATGGAGAGCAGGCGCCGCGGCTGTCCGGCGTGACTATTTTCGACGGGCAGCCTGCCAATCGCGTGAGCATCAAGTACACGGGGCGCCGTCAAAGCGACAAGGAGCTCACCTTGACGTGGGACCTCGGCAGCAATCCGCGCAGCTTCTACCTGCAGTGCAGCTACGAGCGCACGACGGCACAGATCGCGACCGCGCTGCCGCCCGGCGTGCGCACGTGCGAAGTCGTCTACGACCGCACGGCGTCCTACCCGGGCGGCGGGTTCGCCATCAAGCGCATGTTCTGTAGATAACCTCGCATCGAGCGCGGCGGTGCCGCTTCACACGTGAGACCTGATCAGAGCTTCCCGAAGTGAAGGTTCTGGTGCTGGGCGCAGGCGTGGTTGGGGTGACCAGCGCCTGGTATCTGGCGGAGGCCGGCCACGAGGTGACGGTGGTCGACCGCCAGCCCATCGCCGGCTACGAAACCAGCTTCGCCAACGGCGGCCAGATCTCGGTCAGCCACGCCGAGCCCTGGGCGAATCCCGCTGCGCCCTTCAAAATCCTGCAATGGCTGGGGCGTGAGGATGCTCCGCTGCTTTTTCGTCCGCGCTTGAGCCGGCGTCAGTGGGCGTGGGGATTGAAGTTCCTGTACGAATGCCTGCCTGGGCGCACCCGCCGCAATACCCTCGAGATCCTCAAGCTGGCGCTGTTCAGCCGCAACGAGCTGCATGCATTGCGCGGACGGATCCGCATCCGCTACGAGCAGTCGGAGCTCGGGATCCTGCACCTGCACAGCGATTCGAGCGAGCTGGAGGCGGCACGTGCACGCGTCGAGCTCATGCGAAGCCACGGCTTCGAGATGGAGCTCAAGACGGCACGCCAGTGCACGGAGATCGAACCGGCGCTCAAGTACAGCCGCGCCGCCATTGCCGGGGGGACCTACTCGCCGTCCGACGAATCCGGCGACGCCCATCAATTCTCCCGGCAGTTGGAAGAGGCCTGCCGCCGGCGCGGCGTCACCCTGTTGTTCCAAACCACGGTTCAGCGGCTGCTGCGCGAGGGGCAGCGCGTCACCGGGGCTCGCGTGCGGCATGTCGAAGGACCCGAAGAGCTGCTGCGCGCCGATGCGTACCTCGTGTGCCTCGGCAGCTACACGCCGTTTCTGGTCGAGCCGCTAGGCGTGCAGGTGGCGGTTTACCCGGTCAAGGGATATTCGGTCACCGTTCCGATCAAGAACCACGAAGCGGCGCCGCGCGTGTGCCTCACCGACGAGAGCGCGAAGCTCGCAATCTCCCGGCTCGGCGACCGCCTGCGCGTAGCCGGAACCGCCGAGCTCAACGCGTACGACACCTCGACCAACGCCGCGCGCTGCAACGCCATTCTGGACCGGGCCGAGGCGCTGTTTCCCGACGCCGCGGACTACTGGCGCGCGCAGTTCTGGGCGGGACTGCGCCCGGCAACGCCGAGCAATGTCCCCGTCATCGGGCATACACCGTTGTCCAATCTTTTTCTGAACACCGGTCATGGCACGCTGGGCTGGACCCTGGCGTGCGGCTCCGCCCGTGCGATCGCCAACATCATCGGCGACCGCCCGCCCGGGGTGGATTTCCCTTTCACTTAAGCACACCAGCGGCTGGGTGTGAAAATTCACGCCCAGCGGCGACAATTCTCACGCGATCTTTTCCAGGTCGGTTGCTAT
The DNA here is from genome assembly GCA_035622675.1 of Burkholderiales bacterium. Lineage (GTDB taxonomy): Bacteria > Pseudomonadota > Gammaproteobacteria > Burkholderiales > SHXO01 > SHXO01. The sequence goes on from DASPUW010000321.1 coordinate 3,386, forward strand.
GGTGGCGTCATGGGCGCTGTGCTCATGACCCAACCAATGGAGTCAGCCATGAACGTGAAATCGATCGCCGTGCTGATGGTCGCGCTTGCGGTGTCCCCCGTCTCCTTCGCTGGCGAGCGGTTTGGCCGCGACAGCACGTACGCAACTGAAAATACGCCGTCGAGCAAAGTGGTCACGGGCGTCTCGCTGCAGCGCAATGGGCGCGACAGCGTGTATGCGACGCAGACCACCGGTCCCAAGCAGGATATCAAAGTCGGCCAGCTGACGGACCGGCCGGGCCGCGCCTGATACATTCGGCGGGAGGTATCGGAAGCCCACCTGGCGCCGTCCGGGCGCCGGGCGGGGTTGCGTTTTGACGTGCGCCCTTGCCCGCTGGCCCTGCTAGCGGCACACTGAGGTGATTGCGCAAAGCGAACGGAGCTCCGATGGCGTCCGCAACATCCAGCGATGGACCTTTCTGGTCCCTGCCTGAGAAGCACCTGAAGGCGCTGGCGGAGCACGGGGCCGTCAAGGCCTACCCCAAGAACACGATCATCGTCAGCGAGGGTGACCGCAGCGACTCGCTCTACGTGATTCTGTCGGGCAAGGTGAAGGTCTACCTGGCCGACGAAGAAGGCAAGGAGGTGGTCCTCAACACCCAGGGGCCAGGAGAATATTTCGGCGAAATCATCCTCGACGAAGGTCCGCGCTCCGCGTCGGTGATGACGTTGGAGCAGAGCAAGTTCTCCATCGTCTCCCGGGACCAATTCAACCGGTTTCTGACGCAGAACCCCGATCTCAGCCTGGAGCTGGTGCGCAGCCTTATTCACCGCGTCCGCACGCTGACCAAGCGAGTAGGCGATCTGGCGCTGCTCGACGTCTACGGACGCGTCGCGCGGCTGCTGCTAGAGCTTGCGACGGAGCAGGATGGCAAGCTGGTAGTCGAGCGCCTCACCCAACAGGAGATGGCGAGCCGCGTCGGATGCTCGCGGGAGATGATCAGCCGCATCCTGACCGACCTGCGCAGCGGCGGGTACATCCAGGTGCAGGGTCAGCACATGATCATCGCGAAGAAGCCGCCGCGCAACTGGTAGCGCCCATGAAGTGTCCCCGCTGCCAGCACGACAACCGCGCCGGCGCGAAGTTCTGCGAGCAATGCGCGGCACCGCTGGCGCGCTTCTGCACCAACTGCGGTACTCCCCTGCCCGAAGCGGTTAAGTTCTGTCCGCAATGCGCTCAGCCCGCGCATGTCTCGTCCGCTCCTCCAGCCGAAGCCGAGCCCGACGCGCAGCGATCCTCCGGTTCACCGGGGGAGCGGCGGCAAGCGACCATCCTGTTCGCCGACATCTCCGGCTACACGGCACTGTGCGCAAGCATGGATGCCGAGCATGTCCAGGCGCTGCTTGGCAGCGTCTATCGGGTGACAGATTCGACCATTCAGGCGTTCGGTGGCCATGTCATCGACCACGCCGGCGACGGTGTGCTGGCGGTGTTCGGAGCGCCGGTCGCACACGGCAACGATGGCGAGCGGGCGGTCCGCGCTGCTCTCGAGCTGCACCGGGCCGCCGCCGACGTCGACGACGGCGCAGGAGCGCCATTGCGCCTGCACATCGGGATTGCGAGCGGCGAGGTGGTCGCTGCGGTGATCAGCGGCGGCGCTCAGCCCAAGTACGCAGTCACCGGTGACAGCGTCAATCTCGCGGCACGCCTCGACGCGCACGCGCGTGCGGGGGAGACACTCATCTCCGAAGCCCTGCACACGGCGGTCTCGCACCTGGTCGATGCCGAAGCGCTGGGCGAGGTCCCGGTGAAGGGCTTCGACAAACCGCAGCGCGTGTGGAGAGTGCTGAGTCTTAAGCCGGCTGCATCGCAGCGCGGCCCGTTCGTCGGGCGCCAGAACGAGATGCGCCAGCTCGCGGGAGCGGTCGACGCAGTGCTGGAGACGCGCGCCGGGCAGGCCATCTGCATACGCGGCGAGCCTGGCATCGGCAAGACCCGGCTGGTCGAGGAGCTGCGCGCCACCGCTGCCGCGCGCGGGTACGCCTGCCACGCGGGCCATGTGCTGGACTTCGGCGTCGCCAAAGGACAGGACGCGATCGCTGTCATCGTACGCGAGCTGTTCCGAATAACGGCGCTCGACGACACGAGCGCTCGCCGCTCCGCTGTGGAAGCCGGCTTGAGGGACGGCCTGATCGACCCTGAGCAAGAGATGTTCATCAACGACCTGCTGGACCTGGAGCAGCGGCCCGAGCAGCAGGCCGTGTTCGACGCCATGGACAACGCCACGCGGACGCATCGCGCGGGCGAGGCGGTGGCGGCCTTGCTCAAGCGCGCGTCGGCGCGGCAACCCCGGCTGATCGTCGTCGAAGACATCCATTGGGCCTCCGGCACACAGCTGAGACACTTCGCGCACCTGGCGGTCGCCGCGAGCGAGAGCCTGGCGCTGCTCGTCATGACCTCGCGGCTGGAAGGCGACCCGCTGGACAAGATCTGGCGCGCATCCACACACGGCAGCCCGCTGATGACCATCGATCTGGGGCCGTTGCGGCCACAAGAAGCGCGCATCCTCGCGAGCGGTTTGATCGAGGCGTCGAGCCGTGTTGCGGCAGGCTGCGTCGAGCGCGCGGAAGGCAATCCCCTGTTCCTCGAGCAGCTCCTCCGCAATGCCCGGGAGAGCGAGGCCGCGAACATCCCGCCCACCATCCAGAGTCTGGTGCTGGCGCGGATGGATCGGCTGAAGGCGCGAGACAAACAAGCGCTGCAGACCGCCTCGGTGGTGGGCAAGCGGTTTGCGCTGGCGGCCGTGCGTGCCTTGATCGACGACCCGGAATACGGCTGCGACGCGCTGCTCGCGTGCGATCTCGTGCGGCCGCACACAGGCGACTATCAGTTCGCGCACGCGCTCATTCAGGAGGGGGTCTACTCGTCTCTCCTCAACAGCACCAAGCGGGAGTTGCACCGCAAAGCGGCCGGATGGTTCGGCGCACGGGATCCGATCCTGCGCGCGGAGCACCTCGACCGCGCGGACGATCCAGGCGCTGCGCAAGCCTATCTGGATGCCGCCACGGATGAGGCTCACCGGTTCCGCTACGACACCGCGCTGCGGCTGGCCGAGCGGGGACTGGTGCTCGCGCGCGCGGGACGCGAGCGGTATGCGCTCACCGTCCTGCGTGGCGAGCTATTGCGTGAGATCGGCCGCTCGCAGGAATCGATTCGCGCGTTCCAGCAAGCGGTGGAGCTGGCAGATGACGACCTCCAGCGCTGCCACGCGTGGATGGGGGTTGCGGCCGGCAATCGCGTAACTGGAGAGTTCACTGCAGCGATGCAGGCGTTGAGTGAGGCGGAACCCATCGCCGAGCGCCTGGGGCTCCTGGTCGAGCACTCGCGCATCCGCCACACACGGGGCAACCTGTATTTCGCTCAAGGCAAGGTCGATGAGTGCCATGAGGAGCACCAGGCAGCGCTCACCTACGCGCAACAGGCAGCCGACCTCGAATGCGAAGCGCACGCTCTCGGCGGGTTAGCAGATGCCCAGTATGCACGGGGACGCATGCTCACTGCGCTCGACTACTTCAGTCGCTGCGTCGAGCTGTCGCGCAGGAGCGGATTCCTGAGGATCGAGATTCCGAACCGCTTGATGATCGGCCACTGCCTGCAGTACAGCAACGAGCTTGAGCGAGCCTTCCGGGAAATGCAGACGGCTTGTGACTCGGCTCGCAAGGTGGGGTTGGTCCAAGCCGAGATTTTCGGCCAGGAGTCGCTCGCGCTGCTGCTCACGATGGCTGGGCGATACGACGAGGCTGAACGCGCGGGCGGTAGATGTCTTTCTCTTGCGCAGCCAGCAGGCGTACGTCGCTACGAGTCGGCGGTGCGATTCGTGCTCGCTGCGGCGCGACTCAAACAGGGAGACCGCATCGCTGCCAAGGAGCACCTGGGTGTCGCACTCGAGCTTGCGCGCCAGACGGGAATGGGTTTTCTGGGGCCAGCTATTTTCGGCGGGCTAGCCTACGCCGCCGAGGGGGCCGCCGAACGCAGGAGCGCTTTCCAGCAGGGCGAAGCCCTCTTGCGCGAGCCCTGTTTGGGCCACTGCCATCTCTGGTTTTACTGGCTCGCCATCGACGCCGCACTGATGGCTCGTGAGTGGGACATAGCCGAGCGCTACGCGCGTGCGCTGGAAGACTACGTGCGAGGTGAACCGCTCCCTTGGGCTCGGCTGATCGCTGCGCGCAGCCGCTTGCTTGCCGCACTTGGCAGGGGTCGGCTTGCGTCGTCAACTCTCAATGAGCTGAACGGGCTGCGCGCAGAGGTGCAGCAGGCAGGCCTCCTCTCGGCCTTGCCGGCCATCGACGCCGCGCTCGAGGCGGCGCCCTCCTAGTTGCGCACCGCCTCAAGAGTCCGAACAGGCTAGCGTACCGCCGGACGTAAGACCGGTCGAAGGCGGAGTCCACGACGGATTTGCGGACTCGCCGACGATGGGTGGAGCCGCACGGCGGAGCAGGTCCGCCCCGGTCTTGATGCAGTCGTAGTGCAGGCCGATCCCACGGGGCATAGCTTCGCCCTGCTCCTGCCAGCCGCTCATCCAAGCACCGCCCGAGTTCATATCCGGCCGGAACCCGTGCTGGACCGCGAGCAAGGGCATAAGCGCGAACGCCAACGTCAGGGTCAATGTCAGTCTCAGGTTCATCGCTGCCTCCTTCGCCGTTCGGGATATACGTCCGTCGGGCTCGATCGGATTTACGCAGTCCTGGTTGCCCCGCCCAAAATCGGACCGGCAACATGCTCCCGAGAATAGCCTCTGCCATAGCCCGGCTCCCGTGCGAATTCCCGTCCCGGATGTGAACTATTCACACTTTCGGGCTGGATGGGCAGCCCGACAGGCAGGCCGTTCGCCTTGAAGGCCTTCAGCCCAGCGACGCCGGGGGAAAGCCAGGCGGCCTGCACGCGGCGCGAAGGCCGCCTCGACATCGGCCGTCAGGCGAGCGAAGATGAGCACGCAACCAACACGCGCCGTCATCCATGGACTCCTCCGGCATCGAAGACATCCGCGCCTTCCGGCTGATCTCGCCTCGACTGGGCACCTCGGGCATGCCCAGGGAAGAACACATCCACGCCATCCGTCGAGCGGGGTTCGAAGTGGTGATCAACCTCGCGCTCGTCACTTCGGAGGGCGCGATCCCTCACGAAAGCAACCTGGTCACGCGCGAAGGGATGGCCTACTTCCAGATTCCGGTGCTGTTCGATTCACCCACACCGGGGGACTTCGATCTGTTCTGCGGCCTCATGCGCGCGTGCGAAGGGCGCAGCACCTTCGTTCACTGCGCGGCCAACAAGCGCGTTTCGGCTTTTGTCTATCTCTACCGCGTGCTGCACGAAGGCGTGCCCGAAAAACACGCGCGTCTGGACCTGCACGCGATCTGGCAGCCCGACGAGGTGTGGAGCCGCTTCATCGCTGAGCAGATGGGCGGACCTTGATCAGGGAAGACAGCGCGTGAAGTTCAAGGCGGCAGTGCTGAACCAGGTGGGCAAGCCGCTCGAGATCGAGGAGATCGAGCTCGGCGAACTCGCCCCGACGGATGTTCTGGTGCGCATCCACGCGAGCGGACTGTGCCACACCGATCTCGAAGTGATCGAAGGCTCGCTGGCGTATCCGCTCCCGATCGTGCTCGGTCATGAGGGCGCCGGCGTGGTCGAGGCTGTGGGCACTGGGGTGACGCACGTCAAACGCGGCGATCACGTGATCTGCTCGTGGAATCCACACTGCGGTCAGTGCTTCTATTGCGAACGCGATTTGCCGATCCTTTGCGAGCCCTTCACGCGCTGGCAGCCGAAGGGCATGCTGCTCGACGGGCGTTCGCGACTTTCGCGCAGCGGACACCAGATTCATCACTTCTCGGTGGTGTCTTCCCATGCGCAGTATTGCGTCGTGCCGGAGTCGGGCGCCATTGCGGTACCCAGGGAGATCCCATTCGACCGCGCCTGCCTGATCGGCTGTGGGGTGATGACCGGTGTGGGCGCGGCTACGCGCAAGACGCGCGTCGAACCGGGTGCCAGCGTTCTAGTGATCGGTTGCGGCGCGGTCGGGCTCAACGTGATCCAGGGAGCGAAAATCGCTTCGGCCGGCATGGTAGTGGCCGCCGACATGAGCGATGACAAGCTGCGCGTCGCCAAGCTGTTCGGGGCCGACGTGGGTATCGATGCGTCTGGACCGGATGCCGTGGAACGCCTGCGCAGCATGACGCAGGGACGAGGTCCCGACTACGTGTTCGAGGCCGCGGGTCACGAGCGTGCGTTTCGCCTGGCCATGGAGGCCGTGCGCCCCGGCGGGCAGGTCGTGTTTCTGGGCAAGGTGAACGTCAATCAGGAAGTCGCGTTTCGCTGGGGCTCGCTGATGGGCGAGAAGCGCATCGTGCGCTCGAGCTATGGCGGGGGAAAACCGCGGCGCGACTTTCCCTGGCTGGTGCAGCTCTATCTGGATGGCAGGCTCAAGCTGGACGAGCTGGTGACCCGGCGCATTTCCCTCGAGCAGATCAACAGCGGCTTCGACGCGATCCGCCGCGGGGAGACGATTCGCGAGGTGGTGGTTTTTCCGAGCTGAGCTCCACCACCCCGCCCACTGCGTGGGCACCCCTCCTCGACGAGGAGGGGAGAAAGTTTTCCTTGTTCAGCTCCCCTTGAACTGCGGCTTGCGCTTCGCGTGAAACGCCGTCACCCCTTCGCGGAAATCATCTGACGAGCGCAGCCTGCTGTAGCAGTGCCCCTCCATCTCGATGCCGATGCTGAGCGTCGCGTCCTCGGTATCGTTGAGCAGTTTCTTCGCCGTGCGCTGCGCAAGCGGCGCGAATGCGCGCAGCTCCTCCACCAGCGTGTCGGTTGCGCGCTCGAGCTCCGCATCGGGCACGCACTCGGTCACGATTCCCCAGTCCCAGGCTTGCTGCGCCGCTATGCGGCGCGAGCGCATCACGACGTCCTTGGTGCGCGTGATGCCGATCATCTTCTGCAGGCGCGCCGACCCGCCGGAACCCGGAATCTGGCCGAGCTTCTGCTCGGGCAGGGCATACAGCGCAGCGTCTGACGCGATGCGAAAGTCGCAGGCGAGCGAGAGCTCGAAGCCTACGCCGAAGCAATAGCCGCGATTCGCGGCAACGACCGGCTTCTCGCAACGCGCTGGAGCAGCGATGTTCCACGCGAGCCTGGACACCTGCTCCGGGCTCGCATCCAGAAACCCTTTGATATCACCGCCGCTCGAGAAGTGTTCGCCCGCTGCCCGCAGGACGATCACGCGCACCGCCGCATGCGCATCGAGCGCCTCGAACGCACAGCGCAGCTGGTCGCGCTGGGGCATGCTGACCACATTGAGCGGCGGGCGGTCCAGGATGATGTCACCGCGGCCGCGCCCCTCGTCGATCTCGACCCGAAAGCCGTCGAGATCGTCCAGAAGTCCCTGGGATGGATGGGCGAGCGTCATTGCTTCTCCTTAGGCTTTGTTGTCGCGTGATCCTTGCGCTCGCGGCGCTCCGCTGCCACGGCCAGAATGGCGGCGATGATCGGGGTGTACCCGGTGCAGCGGCACAGATGTCCCGAAAGCATCTCGCGTACCTCGAGTTCAGTGGGCTCTGGCACGCGTTCAAGAAAATCCAACGCCGAGAGCAGGATCCCCGGGGTGCAGAAGCCGCACTGGAGCGCATGGTGGCGCCGAAATGCTAGCTGCAGGTCGGAAAGCTCACCTTCGCCGCCCGCAAGCCCTTCTACGGTCTGAACGCTCTCGCCGTCGGTCGACACAGCAAGCGTCAGGCAAGAGCGCTGCGCCAAGCCGTTCACGCGCACCGTGCACGCTCCGCACACGCCATGCTCGCAGCCCACGTGGACTCCGGTCGCGCCCAGCGCTTGCCGCAGGAAGTCCGACAGCAGCATGCGCGGCTCGCAATGTCCCACGCGCCTGATCCCGTTCAGCGTCAACTCGACGCGGTGCAGAGTGCCCTGCCCAAGGCGCTTCATCCCTGCAGCTCCCCGATCAATTTCCGGCCAAGGGTGCGCACGAGATGCCGCCGGTAGACCGCGTTCGCATGCTGGTCGTCCCGCGCGCCGAGCTCCCAGGCGAAGCGGTTGAGCTCCGCATCGAGCTCCGCAGCCGCCAGCCGCGGCCAGCGCCGCACCCTTGGCCGGTCGGCAACGCCGCTCACGCCGAAACGGATCCCGGCGGCGCTCACGATCGCCGCCAGCGCCACGATGGCGAAATCTCCGTGGCGCATCGCGACCTCGGCAAATCCGTAACGCTCGCCGGCGCGCGCGAGCGGGAAGCGCGCCTCCTCCACGATCTCGGTCGGTTGACGTGCGGTGGTGAGCGGCCCTTGAAAGAACTCGTCTGCGCGCAGCATGCGCCGGCCGCCGGAGCGTGAGCGCAGCACGACCTCGCCGTCCAGCACAGCGAGGCACAGCGGCAACTCGGCGCTCGGGTCCGCGTGCGCGAGCGAGCCGCATACGGTGCCGCGGTTGCGCGTCTGGAAGTGCCCGAGGTGCGGGAACGCACGCGCCAGCAGCGGAACCTCGTCCGCCAGACGAGGCCGGCGCTCGACGGCGGCCTGCGTAGCGGCTGCGCGCACCACAAGTGTCCCATTGTCGGCTTTCGAGGTAAGGAGATCGGCCGCTCTCGAGATGTCGACGAGGACTTTCGGCTGCGCCACACGCATGTTGAGCATCGGCGTGAGCGACTGGCCGCCGGCCAGGATGCGCGCCTCATCGCCGTGCTGCGCGAGCGCAGCCACCGCCTCGTCCGCGGAGTCGACTCGGATGTAGTCGAACGCCGCCGGCTTCATCGCGCCATCCCCAGCCAGCGCAGCAGACGCGCCCAGGAACCGTGTGGACAGGCGAAAGCTACGTCAGGCGCGACGCCGCCAGGCACTGGTTTCTGGGGGATCGG
>DASPUW010000322.1:0-2991 GCA_035622675.1 Burkholderiales bacterium
CGAAACCGATGACTCGGCCGCGGGTCCTTGCGGCATGGCGTCGATCACGCTGCGCGATGCCGCCGGCGCCAGGCTTTCCACCGTCCAGCTCCAAAAGGAAGCGTGCCTGGGGGGCAAGCCGGCGGCGGACACGCTCGTCAAAGTGTTCACGTACTCGAGACTGATCGCGCCCGAAGCCGCTCAGGCGACGGCTACTGTTGAAGTGTCCGCCTCGAATACGCGCCCGATCTCCAGAGCGTGGAACGCCAGCTTCGAAGAGGGGATTCAGGCGATCCGGCTGATACAGACGGTCGTCGGCGCCATGCACTAGCCAACGGTGACAATCGAATCCCTAGCGCGCTCCCTCTCCCCTTGCGGGAGAGGGTTGGGGTGAGGGGTTACAGCAATTCCAACGCAAGCGATGCGAGACGCGCTCCGATCGCAGGCGCGAACTTGAAACCGTGGCCGGAGCAGGCTGAACCGACGACGACACGGCCGCGCCGCTCGAGAATGAAGCTCTCGTCGTCCGTCGTCGTGTAAAGGCAGGTCTGCGTTTCGACCGGCTGCGAATCGGCGAGGGGCACATGTTCGGCCACCCAGGCGGCGACTTTGTCCACCAGCGCGGCGTCCGGTTTCCCGGTGTCGTCTGGATCGACTTCCGGTCCCGCGTGGTGTGCAGCGGCTTTGATGCCGTACACAGGATCGCGCAGCGCGTACAAGCAGATCCCTCCGCTGTGCGGACCAAAGAACACGAAGGCTGGTACCGGGCGCGGATCTGCGAGGCGGAAATAGCAGACGGTTTCGCGCGTCACGCGGACTGGAAGCGGCGGCTGGACGAGATCGTTGACCCACGCCCCAGCGGTGACCACCACGCAAGCGGCATCCAGCTCTGCCAACGAGCGCACGCGGGTTCCGTAGCGCACATCGACGCCGCGCGCGAACGCCGCGAGCGCTCTATCGGCTCGGACTATGCCGGCCTCCGGTTGAAGCACGCCGAAGGACCCCGCGGAAATGCGCAGCGGAAAGCGGCGCTCCACGTCCTCGCGCCCCAGCCGCTCCCAAGCGATGTGGCATGCGTCGAGCGCCGCCGCCGAGCTTTCGCTGAGGTCGCTGACAATCTCGATCAGGCCGGTGAGCTCGAGCAAGCGCTCTCCCGACTCTGCTTCCAGTTCCCGCCAGCCTGCGAGCGCCTCCTGTGCAAGCCGCACCCAGCGCGGCTCTGAATAAGCTAGCCGAAAAATGCGCGAGCGACCGTGGCTCGACCCGCGGGCGTGTCCGCGCTCGAATTGCTCGTATACGACGACCTCGTGCCCGGCCCGCGCAAGCGCGCGCGCGGTCGCGAGGCCCATTACCCCCGCTCCGATGATCGCGACCCTTGCCATACCTGACGAGCGCGCAGAAAAGGTCGCGGTGGACGCAGGATTGCCGCGCTAATCTGCGATGGCCTGCACGGCGAGCGACTTGAACTGAGTCGCGTACCAGAGCAGATGTTTGACCGACTGCATCATGTACACCCCGACCAGCTCTTCCTTGGGGTCCACCCAGAAGTACGTGCCGGCGTAGCCCGCCCAGTAGTATTCCCCGGCCGACCCTTCCATCGGATTCAGCGCAGCGGGAGCGCGCGGGCCGATGCTGCGAACGGCGCCAAGCAGACCCCAGCCCCCGTTGGGTCCCGGAAAGTACAGTGGGCCGCGGTCGAGCCATGTCCCCATGTGATCCATCGTCATCAGCTCGACGCTCTTCCTGCTGAGGATGCGATTGCCGTCGAGGGCGCCGCCTTTGAGCAGCATGTGCGCGAAGCGGGCGTAGTCCATCACGGTAGAGGTCAATCCCTGTCCGCCCGCTTCGAACTTCACCGGCTTGGTCGGATCGGTGTACTGGAGGATCAAGCCTTTCCGGTCATCGTCGAACGGTTGCGCGAGACGGGATACCTTGTCCGAGGAAACCTGGAAGGCCGTATCCTTCATCGTGAGAGGCTGAAGGATGCGCTTGTGGAAGTATTCGCCTAGCGTCATTCCGGAGACCACCTCGACCACGCGCCCGAGCACGTCGGTTGCGTGGCTGTACCACCAGGTCGTTCCCGGCTCATACCGCAGCGGCAGCTTGCTCAGGCGCGTCACCAGCTCTGCATTGGTGATGTCGAGGTCATTCACACCGCCGTCGATGTACATCTGCTCCAACACACCTCCGCCGGGAAAGGGCTTAAAGAAAGCGTAGGTGAAACCGGCGGTGTGCATCAGCAGATCGAGCACGCGGATCGGGTTTCTAGCCGGCTGTGTTTGCAGTTCGGCCGGGCTGGCGGCCGTGGCGAGGTTGGTTGCAACCCGCAGATTGGCGAGCTCCGGCAGATACATGGATACCGGATCGGTCAGCCGGATCTTTCCCTCTTCGACAAGCATCATCGCCGCCACGCTCGTGATGGGCTTGGTCATCGAGTAGATGCGGAAGATGGAGTCGCGAGACATCGGCGCCTTGGTGTTCGGATTCTGGACGCCATAGGCCTCGAAGTAGGCAATCTTCCCGCGTCGCGCCACCAGCGCGACATAGCCAGGAATCTCGCCTGAGTCGACTTTGGCACCAAGGACCTTGCGGATGTTTTCCAGCCTTGCCGAAGACAGCCCGACGTCCTCGGGTTTGGCGCGCGGAAGGTCTTCCGCGATGGCGACCCATGCGGCCAGCCACAAAGCGACCGCGAGCAGAAAACGTACGGCAACAGACATGGTGACCTCCCCTGTGTTTGATTTGTTATCAACGACCCGGGCGATGGGCCGTGTACGCGAACCCAAAAGCAGTATGCCGCTGGGGCCCCAGCTCAGTCCAGCGACTGATAGACCTGCTTCTCGAAAGCGAAGAACAACGAAAGCGCCTGCGCATCCGCGAACGGCCGGATTTGCGTCATGTACACGCCGGCGACATCTTTGGTCTGGTCGATCCAGAAATAGGTATTGGCCAGACCGGCCCATGCCAGGCTGCCGGGCGAGCGCCCCGAAGGCGTTGCCTGCTCGTTGATCA
>DASPUW010000323.1:0-6892 GCA_035622675.1 Burkholderiales bacterium
AGACGCCGGCGCTGATGGCGGCGTTCAGCATCGACCCGGACGCCGCCGCTCGCCTGCTGCCGGGCAACGAGCTCCATCCGCTCCGTGTGTGGAGAAAGGCGCTTCTGGTGGTGACGGTCGTGAACTACCAGATCACCAACATCGGAAAATACATCGAGTTCAGCATCGCCATCGCGTGCACACACGGCAGCCAGCCGGCGCCGCGCGTGCTGCCATTGCTGATGCAGAGAACCTACGGCACCGGCCAGTATGTCTACGATCTTCCGGTGAGCACCGAGATCTCGGTGAAGGGCGGCAAAGGCATCTGGGGCATGCCGAAGCATCAGGCCAACCTGGACTTCCTGGTGGACGACGAATGGGTGAGCAGCCAGTACGACCTGGACGGGCAGCTCGCCATGCGCATCGACGTGCGGCGCCCCGGCAGCGCCTGGCTTCCGGTCAGCACCCGCGGCACGAATTATTGCGCGTTTCGCGGCATGCTGATGGCATCGTACATCTACTTCCAGGGCAGGCTCGGGCTGCATTTCATGCGACCAGGGTCGGCGCGCCTGACCATCGGCAGCCATCCGCGTGTGCAAGCGCTCAAGACTCTCGAGATCGAAGAGCAGCCCCTGTTCGCGGGCTTCTTTCCGGAAACGCACGGCGTGCTCGACGATCACTTCGAGTGCTGGTTCTTGAGCGAAGGGCGCCCGCCCACCACCGAGATGGAGGGCATTCGCAGCGTAGTCGACCTGGGGCAGAGCGAGCAGTGGCTGGCGCCGCCAAAACGTTGACGGGAGCAGTGAGGGGAACTGGACCAAGGGGGGGACATGAAATCGAAGTGGCTGGTATTCACGAATGCCTACATTTTCTTCGGCACCTCGCTGTACGCCGGAGTGCTGTGGTCGCTGCACTTTTTCTGGTATCCGACCTGGCGCGTGTACACCGCAGAGAACTACTACGACCATTTCATTCCGCCCACCGCGGCGGCGACGCAGTTCTTCACCGTCGTCGTGCCGCTCATGTTCGCGTGCCACGCGATCATGGTCTGGAAGGAGTGGAAAACCGGCATGCGTTGGATCGCACTGGGTGCGCTGGCCTGCCTCACCGGCGCGACCTATGTCGGTCAGTTCCACATCATCCCGATCAACAAGATCTTGGCTGGCCGCATTACCGACCCCGCGCGGCTCACGGACCTGCTCCAGCAGTGGATGGCGCTCAACGACATCCGCTGGGTCGTCATGACCATCTCCTGGCTGCTGCTGATGTATTACTTCGGCTCCAAGGCCTACCGATGGGACATGCGCTCATGAAGCGTCTCGGCTGGCTGGGCTGGCTGGTTGCCCTGATCGCGATTGCCACAGTGCTGAGCGGCGCGGTGCAGGTCGTTTGCCCGGCATTCGTTCTCGGCATCATCGGCAGCGAGGCGGGGGCCGCGGCAAGGCATTTCTTCGGCATCGTCGGGATGTTCATGATGCTGTTCGGCGGGCTCGCCTTGCACGGGGTGTTCGCGCACAGCGCTCCTGCGCTGCTCTGGTCCGGATTGCAGAAAGTGGGGGCCGTGGCCGCCGTCGTCTTGGGCATCCGCCACGGTGTGTTCTCGGTGATCGCGCTGGGGGTGGCCGGGTTCGACCTGATATCGGCGGCGCTGATCCTGCTCTACTGGAAACGGGTAGCGCGCGGCGCGGATTGATCGCGCCGAGCAGCGGCGAACTTTGGTTCCAGCATGAACGAGACCAGCCGCACTCCATCTCTGGCCGCAGGCAGTGCGGAGCAGCCTCCGCGCCGCTCGCTCATTCTCGCGGGCGGCGGGATGCGCGTCGCCTATCAGGCCGGTGTGCTCAAGGCGCTGGAGCAGGCCGGCTTGCGCTTCTTTCACGCCGACGGCACCTCCGGCGGGACCATCAATCTCGCCATGCTGTTCTCGGGTCTCTCGCCCGATGAGATGTGCGAGCGCTGGCGCACCCTGCAGGCGCGTGATTTCGCATCACTGCTCCCGCTCCGCGAGTACACGAAGGGGCTGCGTGCCCCGGCGCTCGGCGATGCCGACGGCATCGTGCGCAAGGTATTCCCTCATCTGGGCATCGACCCTGGCCGCATCCGCCTCGCGCAGGGCATGGCCGGCACATTCAACGTGTGCAACTACACGCGGAAGACCAACGAAGCCATTGCTCACACGGATGTCGACCTGGACCTGTTGGTCGCCGGCATCTCGCTGCCCATCTTCATGCCGCCCGTGCGCAAGGACTCCGCGCTATACCTCGACTCGGTCTGGATCAAGGACGCCAACCTCATGCAGGCGGTTAAGCGCGGTGCAGAGGAGCTGTGGCTAGTATGGTGCATCGGCAACACCGCGCAGTATCATGACGGCGTCTTCCGGCAGTACGTGCACATGATCGAGATCAGCGCGGCTGGCAAGCTCAACGAGGAGCTGGATTGGATCCGCGATCTCAACGCCCGCATCGAGCGCGGCGATTCGCCGTACGGGCAGCGGCAGGCGGTCCGGCTGCACGTGATCAAGCCGGCGGCACCGTTGCCGCTCGACCCTGATTTCTATGCCGGGCGCATCGACGCCGCCACCCTCATCGACCGCGGCTACGCCGATGCGAAGCGCTACCTGCGCCGCGCGCGCACGGAAGGCGTACCGCTGCAACCCGAGGCCACCAGCATGCAAGACGGCACGACAGGCATCAGCTTCCGCGAAGCGATGAGCGGCCCCTTCGCGTTGGGCGAGACCGACCCGAGAGCTGGCGCCGCCAAGGGGCAGGTGAGTGGGGTGCGATTGACCATGCATGCAACGATCGATATCGCAGACATCCGCGCGTTCGTGTCCGATCCGCAGCATGGCGGCGGCATCAGCGGCCACATCGACTTCACGCCGTTCGGCCAGAGCATTCCTGCCGACGGCGGCGTGTTCCGGCTGTTCGCTCCGAGCGGTGAACCGAGGCTCACGTGGATGGTGTACGAGCTCGGCTTCGAGCACGGCGGCAGGCCCTATTACCTCGCCGGCAAGAAGGAGGTGCGCGCCGGCTCCGTGCTGCGCATGTGGGGCGACACCACCACGCTGTATACGCAGCTGCATGATGGGCGCGATTCGAACGCCCCAGTGGTGGGCGCAGGCGTGCTCACGCTCGGCGTGGGCGATCTGGTCAAGCTTCTCGGGACGTTCCACGCGACCAACGCCGAGTCCTGGACCGCTCGTGCGTGCGCAAGCGCAACGTTCGCCGGGTTCTTCGCAAGGCAGTTGTGGCGCACCTATATTCTCAAGCGCTGAGCGAGCGATCGTGACGACTCCACCCGGGCTGCGCCCCGCCACCCAGAGCGACGTGGAGGTCATCGCGCCGGCTGCGATGACTAACTGGTTCGCGCCGGCGCAGCTGATCCGCACCGGAGTCAAAGCGCTGCTCGGCACGTTGTTCGGCAGCTATCTGGACCGGCGCGAGGTCGAGGCGGCGCTGCTGCAAGGCGACCTCGAGGACGAGCGCGCGCGACTCGATTACTCGGATCGCGACGAGATCTGGATCGACTATGTGGCGGACCTGGGCGACGGCTGGAACTCGACCTACACGATCGCGCTGCTGCTGTCCCGCGCGCGCCTGCGCATAGGCGATGCGGATTTGCCTCGCGGCGAGTTGCTCGTGATGGGGGGTGACCAGGTTTACCCGACCGCGACTGTGGTGGATTACCAGACCAAGCTCAAGGATCCCTATCGCAGCGCGCTGCCGTGGCTTGCGGAGCAACGACGCCCCCATGTTTACACGATTCCCGGCAACCACGACTGGTACGACGGGCTGACGGCGTTCCTCAAAGTGTTCTGCCAGCAGCGCTCGATCGGGGCCTGGCTGACGCGGCAGTCGCGCAGCTACTTCGCCCTCAAGCTGCCCCATCGCTGGTGGTTGTGGGCGGTCGACATCCAGCTCGAGACCGATATCGACAAGCCGCAGATCGATTACTTCGATTACTTTGCGCGCGCTCTCGAGCCCGGCGATCGCCTGATCCTGTGCACGCCGACCTCGAGCTGGATCGACGCGGGTGACGACGCCGCGGCGGCGCGGGCCGAGGAGCGCTCGCACCAGAATCTCAATTTCCTGGAAGACCGCATCCGCAGGCGCGGCGCCTCCATCGTGCTGAATCTGTCCGGAGACCTGCACCACTACTCGCATTACATGCGGCCTGACGGAGACCGCCACAAGTTCACCGCCGGTGGAGGCGGGGCTTACCTGTACGGCACCAACGACCTTCCCACGCAACTGCATCTATACGAGGGCAGGGACACCAAGGAAGAATACCGCCAGGTGGCGGCTTATCCCGATCCTTCTACCTCACGGCAACTACGCTTCGGGGCGCTGGGCTTTTTCTACAAGAACCTCGCTTTCTCGGTTTTTCTCGGCGCGTTTTATCTCGTCTACGCCTGGCTGATGCAGAGCGCCAGCACCGTGCCTCACCGCGCTCTGGAAAGCCGTACTCTGATGGAGGCGCTGGCTCCCCTTCCGTTGAGCGCGGGACGGTCGTGGTGCGAGTTGTTGAGCAGCGTGTATGCCGTGCTCGCGCACAGCCCGGCGTCGACACTGGTGACGCTCGTCATGGTGGCAGGGATGTGGGCCTTTTGCGACCGGCAGCCGGGGCTCAAGGGGATGCTCAAGCGCCTGCTGTTCGGCGGGGGCCACGGCGTGCTGCACGTGCTGCTCGCGCTGGTGCTGTTCTGGGCTGCGGCGCGGCTCAATCTCGGGCCTTTCCAGCGCTGGTCAGGATTGGCGAGTGAGGTGTGGCTGAATCGTCCGCTGCAGGCAGCACTGTTTGCGCTGGAAGTCGTGGGCGGCGGCATCGTGCTTGGCGGGACGCTGATGGGCGCCTATCTGGTGTTGGCAAACGCGCTGGCGGGGCTGCACAGCCAGTTCGTCTTCGCTGCTCAGGCGATCCCCGACTATAAGAACTTTTTGCGCGTGCACCTGACGCGCGACAAGCTGACGGTCTATCCGATCGGGGTGCAGAAGGTGCATCGGCGCTGGAGGCGCAGCCCGGCCGCTGCGCCGGCGCAACCGCCCGCGGGCGTAAACCGCGCGCGCTGGGTATTTTCCGTCCCGCGCGAGGATCCCGGTCCGTGGCTGATGCCCGATGACAGCAACGGACAGCCGCTGCTGATCGAACCGCCGGTCGAGATCGTGAGGCGCGTATGAGCCCAAATTGGGATGTGATCGTGGTCGGCAGTGGATTCGGCGGTGCGGTGACCGCGTGCCGCCTGTCTGAAGCCGGCCTCAAGGTGCTGGTGCTCGAGCGCGGCCGGCGCTGGCAGACGAAAGACTATCCGCGCGATCCGGACGATGCGTGGCTGTGGGATCAGGCGCGACCGCAGGCCCATAACGGTTGGCTCGACCTGCGGATCATGGACGACATGTGGGTGGCGCAGGGAGCGGGCGTCGGCGGCGGGTCGCTGATCTATGCCAACGTCTCGATCGAGGCCGAGCCGCGCGCCTTCGCGAGCGGATGGCCCGGCGAGATCACCTACGACGAGTTGAAGCCCTACTACGACAAGGTGGGGATCATGCTCAACCTCCAGACCTTGCCGGAGAGCCAGCTCACCGAACGCTACAGACTGATGCGCGACGCAGCGGCGGCGCTGGGCTTCGCCGAGCGTTTCCGCCCGGTGCCGCTGGCCGTGAGCTTCAATCCGGACTGGAATTACGCGCTGCCCGACGCTTTCAGCGATCGTCACTCCAAGACCTGGATCAACGCGCAGGGACAGCAGCAGGGCACCTGCGTTCACTGCGGTAACTGCGACCTGGGTTGCCAGGTCAAGGCCAAGAACACGCTCGACCTGAACTACATACCGCAGGCCGAGAAGCATGGGGCGGAGGTGCGCCCGCTGCACTTCGCTTACAACATCTCGCAGGAAGGCGGCCGCTACCTCGTGCACTTCAACCGCATCGCGAACGGTCAGGCGACGCCGGGCTACGAGAGCGCCGAGCGCGTGATCGTCGCCTGCGGCTCGCTCGGCTCCACCGAACTGCTGTGCCGCGCTCGCGACCAGTACCGGACGCTGCCAGCCATCAGCGCGTTTCTGGGCCACAACTGGAGCTCGAACGGCGACTTTCTCACCCCGGCGATCTATTCCAACCGGCGCGTCTCGCCGACGCAGGGGCCAACGATTACGTGCGCGATAGATTTCCTCGATGGCGCCGTCGGCGGGCGGCAGTTCTTCGTCGAGGACGGCGGCTTTCCCAATCTGCTGCGTGATTTCCTGCAGTCGGGTAGCCCGAGCGTGCGCCGCCATTCGGTCATCGTGCACTGGTTGAAGCATCTCACCGGCAACGACCCGCTGAGCGAAGTGATGCCGTGGTTCGGCCAGTCGATGGATGCGGCCGACGGCCGCCTGCACCTCGGGCGCGTCTGGTACGCGCCCTGGCGGCGCAAGCTCAAGCTCGACTGGGGGGTGACGCGCTCGGAGCCGACCATCGACGCGATGGTCGAGATGCACGAGCGCCTGTCCAATGTCACGGGCGGCGACGCGAAAGTCCCGCCGACCTGGACCATCCTCAAGAACCTCATCACGCCGCACCCGCTGGGCGGCTGCAACATGGGGACCATGCCCAGCAATGGCGTGGTGGACCATCGAGGTCAGGTGTTCGGCTACCCGGGCCTGTACGTGGCGGACGCGGCGATCGTGCCGCGCGCGCTCGGCTTGAACCCGTCGCGCACCGTCGCCGCGCTGGCCGAGCGCATCGCGGCGAAGATCGTGTCCGCATAGCGCGCATTGCACCGGGCGTGTCGCCGGGTTGGTGACTTCAAGAGGGAGGATATATGTTCGGATCGGGAGCCATCGATGTCGCAATTGGCTTGGCATTCGTCTTCGCGCTGTTGAGCTTGATCTGCTCGTCGGTGACCGAGCTGATTTCTCAGCTGCTCGGCTGGCGCG
>DASPUW010000324.1:0-2606 GCA_035622675.1 Burkholderiales bacterium
ACCGCTCTGGGCACAAGAGCGGGTCGAGACCGATCTCTACACGGTGGTCGACGGATACAAGGTCGATGCCGGAACGATGCAGGGATTTCGCACCTGGCGCGCGGTCGCCTGCGACCGCTGCCACGGCGCCAACCAGCAGGGCCTGGTCGGCCCCTCCCTCCTTGAGAGCATGAAGGTCCTCTCGCGCGCGGAATTCGACAAAACCCTTCTCGACGGCCGACTGGAGAAGGGCATGCCCAGCTGGAAAGAGAGCAAGCAGGTCGTGGAGAACCTGGATCACCTGTACGCCTACCTGAAGGGCCGCTCCGACGGCGCAATAACGCGCGCCAAGGTAGAGCTGCTCAAATGATCCCGGGGTGTCCCGGGCCGACGGCACTCCGGCAAGCGTCGCTCGCGCTCGCGGTACTGGCAGCGACGGCGGCGGCGAATCTTTCCTTAGCGCAGGAAGACGTGCTGCGTGTGTGCCAGGACCCGAACAATCTGCCCTTCTCGAACGAGGCCGGACAGGGATTCGAGAACAAGATCGCCGAGCTGTTGGCCCGTGAGCTCGGCTGGAAACTCGAATACTTTTCTTTCCCGCAGCGCATGGGCTTCATTCGCAACACGCTGCGCTTCAAGCTGCCGGGAGAGCAGTATCGCTGCGACCTGGTGATAGGTGTTCCGGCCGGCTACGAGCAGGTGTGGCCGACCCGGCCGTATTACCGCTCGACTTATGTCCTGATCTATCCGCAGGGCGGCAAGCTGGAGGGGGTGCACGCGGCCAAGGACTTGGATCGACTCCCGCCCAGCAGACTGGCCGAACTGAGGATCGGCGTGTTCGACCGTTCGCCTGCATCCGAATGGCTGGTGAGGCACGGCCTGCTGGAGCAAGCCGTACCCTACCCCATGCTCAACGCAGATCCCGATTATTCCCCGAGTGAGATCATCGAGAAGGATCTGGCGGCAGGCAAGCTCGACGCCGCCATCGTGTGGGGACCCATCGCCGGCTTCGTCACCCAGCGCTTGCGCGAACCGCGCTTGATTCTGGTTCTGCTGACGTCCGAACCGGCCGTGCGGCTCGATTACGAAATCGCGATGGGCGTGCGCTACGGCGATCGCGAATGGAAGGCGAAGGTCGAGCACCTCCTCGCCGAGCATGAAAGCGACATCGAACAGATCCTGCGCGAGTACAGCGTGCCTCTGCTGGACGCGCAAGGACGGTTGAAGCCGTGAAATGGCCGAGTCCGCTTGGAATCGTGTGCGCCGCGCGGACCAGCGTTGCTGCCGTGGTGGTCGTGTTGGCCTCGGCCCTGAGCAGTCGAGCAGCGACCAGCAACGATTTCCCGACCATTGAGCGCGTGCTGTTCGTGGAGAGCTGCGCGCGCGAGCATCCGGATCGACCCCGTCAGGAGATGCTGTACAAGTGCTCCTGCGCGTTGGACGCAATCGCCGGAGAGCTACAGTACGAAGAGTACGTCGAGCTCGCCACTGCCGCCGACGCCGGGCAGATCGCGGGAGAGCGGGGCGCCGCCGTGCGCGAGAGCTCGGAGGGAAAGAGCATGGGAACGCGCTACAAGGCGATCCGCAGCAAAGCCTTCCACAGCTGCCTGGTGGAGTAGCTCGGCGCACCGCTCAACCGCCCCAGCGGTCGTCGCGTACTTGTACGTGGCCGTCCTGGATTCGTACCGGAAACACTGCTGTGGCTTCGAATGCCGGCGGAGCGAGTGCTTCGCCGGTTCGGATCGAGAAGCGCGCGCCGTGGCGCGGGCAGACGATCTGATCGCCTTCGACGGCGCCACCGGTCAACACGCCCCCGTCATGCGTGCACACGTCTTCAATGGCGTAGTACTGTCCGTCGAGGTTGAAGACCGCGATCTGGGTGCCGTCCGCCTCCACCAGCCTGTGACCGCCGGGCGGCAGGTCTTCTGCCCGGCACACGCTGATCCAGTCGCTCACGCGACTTAGACCGCGATCACTTCGATCTGCGGATCGATCTGCTGCACCAGGCCTTCTATTCCGGCCAGCGTTCCGGAGATCGAGCTCGGGCAGCTTCCGCACGCGCCTTGATAGTGCACCTTCAGGACGTTGTCCTCGAACCCCAGCACGTACAGATCGCCGCCGTCGCCTTGAAGGTAGGGGCGCACCCGCTCGTCCAGCAGCTGCTGGATCGCCTCGAGCTTCTCGCGGTCGGCAGGCGACAGCTTCGACTCGTCGAAGGCGGCGACCCCGTCGGGCTCGTCGGAGTTTCCGCCGATCAGCTCCGCCGACTGCTGCTGCGCGGACGGCGCATCGCGGATCGGCACGGCAAGCTCACGCAGCAGCTCCGGCCAATGCGCCTTGCCGTCCTGCGTGACGGTGATCCAGTGGTCGACGTAGAACACGTTGGTCACATGCGCAACGGCGAATAAGGCCTTGGCCAGCACGTCCCCTGCGGCCTGCTCGGCGCTCTCGTACGAACGAGTGACGCCATAAGTCAGCGGCTCCCTCAGGATGAATTTCCTGGCGTTGGGGTTGGGTGTGAATTCGATTTCAGCGATTCGGGGCATGGAAGACGCGTGCCAGTGCGCTAGGCCGACTCGTTGGCGGGGGAGAGGCCCATGGGATCGGCATCACCTTCGGTCGACGTG
>DASPUW010000325.1:0-3541 GCA_035622675.1 Burkholderiales bacterium
CGTCCTGATCGACAAGCGGCTTGGTGCGCTTCAAGTTCGCCAGCGCGTTGTCCATTGCCGCCTTTTGCTGCTGCATTGCGGCTTTGGCCTGGTCGAGCTGAGCTTCGAACGGCTTCTTGTCCATCAGGAACAGCACCTGGCCGGCCTTCACCAGCGCACCTTCCGTGTAAACGCGCCGGTCGAGGAACCCGCTCACACGCGCCTGGATGTTCACCGCACGCGGGCTTTGGGTCTGCGCGACGAATTCGAACGACACCGGCACTTCGCGTGGTGCGACCGTCATCACGGTGACATTGGCGGGACCTCGCGGCGGCGGACCTTGAGGCGCCTTGCTGCAGGCGCCGAGGAGTGCCACCAGCAACAGCGGCGCCGCGTGGCTCAACACATTGGACAGCGACGATGCGCGACAAGCGCTCACAAGATGCATCCGTCTCTCTCGCCTAACCTGTGACTCCACGCCCCTTGTCGAGACGCGTGCGCCATTGCTTGGCGAAGTAGGTGACGCTGTCGCGCAGCTCGTCCCACGTGATCTCGCTGCTCTTGAGTTGCGTGGCGAAACTGCGGCGCGCCCCGACGGCCGCGAAGACGCGCTCGCCGGTCGCGCCGTCCAGGACTTCGATCTCGCCCGACAGCGCAACGTAATAAGCCTCGGTGCCAGTTGCGTAGCGCACGGCCGTAATCGCGGCCTTGATCGGCAAGGCGTCGCTCGGCAGCAGCCCCTGCCGCACCGGGGTCACGCCGGTCAGGGCATAGTGGAACACGAGCACGCCGGGGCCGGGTTTATCGACGATCTGGTACCCGCCCGCCTCGAACTCCTGAGTCACAACTTCGCGGACGGTTTCTTCGATCTTCCGGTACAGGTCCACCTGGATGGCCGGATAGTTTGCACCGGTGTTCACCCAGACCTCCATCGGGCGCAGCATGATCTTGGTGTAAGGCTTCCAGTCCACGCCCTTGCGCACATACTCCCACTCGCCCGGGCTCCCTTTCGTCGGAACCAGCTGCGAATAGTCGCCGAGAAAGCCCGAAGCGCGCACATCCGTTCCCGGGAGGACCTGGCCTTTGCCCGAGACCGGCATCTCGCGCTCGGTGATGCCCGCCTCCTGAGCAACCTTGGCGCAGCCCGCCGACAGCAACAAAAGTGAAACTGCGAGAAGCAGTGATTGACGCATGGTCCTCCCCGTGTTGACCAGCACGACCGGCGCTCGTCAGCGCACCAGCGAGGATACTGACAAGGCAACATGGCGTCCAGGGAGGCGCGCCTCGACCAAAGTGACGCGCTGTCGTCCCTCCGCGTCAGTAAAATCGGGACAGATTGTGGAGACCATGAATCGTGGACATCACGGATTCTGCACAGACCCTCGCCACGGGGCGCGCCGACAAGGTTGTGCGATGGCTTCGAGAAGAGGCGCGCCACGCCCGCGGCGGGATTCTTCTGGCGGCTGCGCTCGGCGCACTGAGCGGATTCCTGCTCGTGCCACAGGCCTGGTGCATAGCGCGCGCCGTGAGCAGGGTTGTGCTCGGGCACGCCGGCCTCGCGGAAGTGCTGCCGTGGCTATGGCCGCTTCCAGTGATCTTCGCGCTGCGGTTTGTCTTGGCGCGCGCGTCCGAGCAGAGCGCAATGCGCGCAGCAAGCCGGGTCAAGGAAAGCGTCCGTATGCAGCTCGTGCGCCGCCTGCAGGCGCTCGGCCCGGCCTATGTTCGAGCGCGGCACAGCGGTGAGATCGTCGCGGCGGCGGTCGACGGAGTCGAGGCGCTCGAGCCCTACTACGCGCGCTACCTTCCTCATCTGGCGCTGGTGGCGGTGATTCCGCTGGCGATCCTGACCTTCGTATATGCACGGGATTGGGTTTCGGGTCTGGTGCTGCTGTGCGCCGTGCCGCTAATTCCTCTTTTCATGGTCTTGATCGGTGGCGCAGCCGAGAAGGCCAGCCGCCGTCAGTGGCGCAAGCTCGCGCGGCTGAGCGCGTATTTCCTCGACACCCTGCAGGGCATCGCCACGCTCAAGCTGTTCAACGCGGCGCGGCGCGAGGCCGCGCTCGTCGCACGCCTGTCAGACGAATACCGCAGAAGCACCATGTCCGTGCTCTGCGTCGCGTTTCTGTCCGCCCTGGCGCTGGAGTTCTTCTCCACCGCGGGGATCGCGCTGGTGGCAGTGCTGATCGGTTTTCGGCTGCTGTACGGGCAGATCGGCTTCGAAGCGGGGTTTTTCATTCTCCTGCTCGCCCCCGAGTTCTTTCTGCCATGGCGCGCGCTGGGCGCTCACTATCACGCCCGCATGGAAGCGATCGGCGCGGCGGAACGCATCGTCGAGATATTCGACCATCCCTTGCGCGAGCCGGCGCACACCCGCGCGCGGCCGCCGCTCGAACGCCCGCTCGAAATTCGCTTCGAGAACGTGCACTACACATACGCGGCCGGGCGCGAGGCCCTGCGCGGCGCCAGCTTCGAGCTGGCGAGCGGGCGCGTCACGGCCATGGTCGGCCCGAGCGGCGCCGGCAAGAGCACCGCGGCGAACGTTCTGCTCGGCTTTGTGCGAGCGCAAAGCGGGCGTGTGCTGGTTTGCGGTCATGATCTGAACCAGATCGATCCCGACTACTGGCTGGCTCATGTCGCCTGGGTGCCGCAGCGCCCGCATCTGTTCCAGGGCAGCATTCTGGACAACATTCGCATGCACGATGAGACGATCGGCTTCGAGCGCGTGCGGGAGGCGGCGCGTTCCGCTCGCGCAGACGAGTTCATCGAGCGGCTGCCTGCGGGGTATCACACTCCGCTGGGCGAGCGCGGCCTGAACCTGTCCGGCGGCCAGGTCCAGCGTCTGGCGCTGGCGCGAGCGTTCCTCAAAGATGCGCCGCTGCTGCTGATGGACGAGGCCACCGCCGCCCTCGATGCGCAGACCGAGATACTGGTGACCGACGCCATTGCGCAGCTGGCGCGCGGGCGTACGGTCCTGGTCATCGCGCATCGCCTGCGTACCGTGCGTCGCGCCGATCGCATCCTGGTGATGGACCGCGGCCACATCGCGGAGCACGGGAACCACGACGAGCTGCTGCGTGCGGGAGGGCGTTATGCACGGATGGTGCGAACGGCCCTCAACCACCCCGTCACCTTCAGTGCAGGCCGCGGTCTATTCATCGACTCGACAAGTGAAAACTCAGAGGACTCTTCCACATAGCCTGCGCCTGCTGGCGCGTTTCCGGGGTCAGATCCCCAGCAAGCTGGGGCCCCTCTTCCTCCCTCCAACGCGCCTACCCCTCCTTGAAAAGGAGGAGATAAAAAATCTCGGATGCGAGACGACCTGAAAATCCTGCTGCGGCTGATGCTCCTCGCGCGCCCGTACTGGGTATGGATGGCCCTCGGCGCGCTGTGCTCGCTGGTCACGGTTCTCGCCAACGTCGGCCTGATGGCGTTGGCGGGCTGGTTCGTCGCCGCCATGGCGGTCGCAGGCGCGGCGGGAGTTCTGATGAACTACCTGCTCCCGGCGGCCTTCATCCGCCTGTTCGCGATCGCGCGCACGGGTGGACGCTACCTGGAGCGCCTC
>DASPUW010000326.1:0-3806 GCA_035622675.1 Burkholderiales bacterium
CCGGGGAATTCCAGCAGCAGCGCGAAATAGGATTCGCGCCGCCCGATGCTCTCGAGCACTCGCGTCAGCCGCTCGAGCGTTTGGTCTGGATGCTCGAAGCCAGCCGCCGCTTCGATCACACGCGGCGCGAGGCGATCGACCAGCGCTTGCGTGGACGCGGCCATGCGACGATACGCCTGGCCCTCACGCAGCTGGCGCAGGCGCGCCACGACCGACTTCGGTTCCAAGTAGCCGAGTTGCGCGAGGCGCTCGACCCTCTCATCTTCGTCCATTGCACCCGACCACAGCCCGCTCAAAGGATCCGCTGCCTCCGACGCGCTCTGTCCGGCGAAGATCGCCTCGAACTGGCGCGTGACGGCGTCGCGCTGCCTGTCGAGCTGACCAATGAGCGCAGCGTAGTCAGCGTGCCCCATGGCGCGCGCCACGATGGCTCGATCCTCCGCGCTCGCGGGCAAGCGCTGAGTCTGCTCGTCGTCCAGGTATTGCAGCCGATGCTCGAGATTGCGCAAGAACGCGTAGGCGGCGTGCAGATCGGCCGCTGCGTCGGACGGCAGCAGCCGCAGTTCCGCCAGGCGCTGCAGGGTCGCTACCGTCGGGCGCAGGCGCAATGACGCGTCCTGGCCGCCCCGCACCAGCTGAAACACCTGTGCGATGAACTCGATCTCGCGGATGCCGCCCGGGCCGAGCTTGACGTCGTCATGCAGCTCGCGGCGTGCCACCTCGGCCCGGATCTGCGCGTGCAGCCCGCGCAAGGAGGCGATGGCGCTGTAGTCGAGGTAGCGGCGGAAAACGAACGGCGTCACGATCGACTCCAACGCCGGTTCCGAGGACTCGCTGACGACGCGTGCCTTGATCCAGGCATAGCGCTCCCAGTCGCGGCCGTGCGCGTGCAGGTAGTCTTCGAGCATGTCGTAGCTCATCACCAGCGGCCCGCTCTCTCCGTAGGGACGCAGGCGCGTATCGACGCGGAACACCTGGCCGTCCGCGGTGTATTCCGACAGCGCGCCGATCAGCCGGCGCGACAGACGGGTGAAATATTCCTGGTTCGAGATGGGGCGGGCGCCGTCCGTCTCGCCTGCCTCGGGGTAGAGAAACACCAGGTCGATGTCGGAGGAGACGTTGAGCTCTTCGCCCCCCAGCTTGCCCATGCCGACCACCACCAGCTCCTGGGCCTGCCCGCCGCCGGCGCCGCGTGGCACACCGTAAGTTTCCTGCATCCACAGGTGTAGCAGGCGCAGCGCGAAACGCAACGCCTCCTCAGCCAACGCGGTGACACTGCGCATCACTTCGCTCAGATCGGCCAGCCCATTCAGGTCGCGCGTGATGACGCGCAGCAACGCGGCCTGGCGCACCTCGCGCAGGCGCCGGCGCAGCTGTTCCTCGGTGGCGACGCCTTGCGCCTGCAACCAGGCCCGGATCTCGCATCGGCCGCACGGTACCGTCAGCGTATCCAGGACGAACAGGAGCGGCGGATGGGCCGCGAGCTTTCTCACATAACGGCTGAGCCTTGCCGCATTGTCAAGGAGCGCGCTGGGGGTCAAGTCGTCTGCTGGCGAAGGCATATAAGTGAACTTAAGTTCGCGTGACTGTGTGGGGCTGCAAGGCGATAGAATAGCGCCTGCCGATCCTCCGACACCCCGCCCTGAACGGGTGGCGCGCAGCGCTGGTCCACCCGCCGCCCTGGCCCGATGTCAACGGGCGTAAATCCCGCGCATTAAACTAGTGCGCTCGGGACTACAGCGGCCCGCAGTCACCCGTTCCGCTCGCCGACGGTGAGAGGCTGCTGAATCCGATTCTATTGAGCGCGCGCTGACTCTGGCAAATCCTGCGGCGCCTAGCGCGGGAAGACAACACCGAATGCCGTTGCGGTTCGCGTTTCGCCTGTTCAAGCACGGCTCCCTGTGGGCGTACCGCGTGACGACCTACGCCGTGCTCGCGGCGGGTCTCGTTTTCGCATCGCTCGTGCTGCTGCTGCGCTACTGGGCGCTGCCGCACATCGACGACTATCGCCAGTACATCGTCGACGGCCTGGCCCGCGCGGCGCATCTGCGTCTGCAGATCGGCCGCATCGAGGGCGATTGGGAGGGTTTTCGCCCGCGCCTGCTGCTCCGCGACGTGAGCCTGTTCGACGCGGAAGGCAAGGAGCGGTTAAAGCTCGAGCAGATCGACAGCACGCTCTCGTGGCTGTCGCTGTTCTCCGGCGAGCTGCGCTTTGACTCGATCGAAGTGCGGCACCTCAGCCTGGAGGTGCGCCGGGAGCGTTCCGGGCGGCTGCTGGTCGCAGGCATCCCGGTCTCGGATTCCGAAGGCGGCAGCGGCGGCTTGGCCGACTGGCTCCTCGCGCAGCATCGCGTGGCCGTGCGCGACTCGCACTTGACCTGGATCGACGAGAACCTTGGGGGCAACCCGCTCGAGCTGGGGGACGTGAACATGGTGCTCGAGCAGCGGTTCTGGCGCCATCGCGTCGGTGTGCGAGCCAAGCCGCCCATCGAGTTCGCCTCACCGATCGACCTGCGGGCTGACCTGCGCGGCCGCTCGCTCGGCGACCTGCAGGGCTGGTCGGGCGAGGTCTATCTCGGCATCGCCTTTGTCGATCTCGCGGCCGTCCGTCAATGGCTGGACGTTCCGATGCGGACCTCGCGCGGCCTGGGCAGCCTGCAGGTCTGGGGCGACCTGCAGCACGGCAGGCCGCAGAGCGTGACGGCGGACGTGGTCCTCTCCGACGTGCAGACACGCCTGGCCGACGACCTGCCCGAGCTGCAGCTGTCCAATGTCCGGGGGCGCCTCGGCTGGCGCTCGGACGCGCACCTGATGAAGGTATGGGCGCGCGGCCTCGCCTTCGCGACGCCGGAAGGGGTGGTGCTCCCGCCCGCCGACATCAGCTATTCGCGCACGCGGCCCTGGCCGGGGCGCCCGCTCGACGCTCAGCTTGCGTTCGACGCCCTCGACCTCGAAGCGGTTGTGCGCCTGGTCGACCGTCTGCCGGTCGACTCGACGCTGCGCTCGAAGCTGGCCGAGGCCAATCCGCGCGGGCGCTTGCGCGATTTTCGTGTGCGCTGGACGGAGCCGTTCAGCTGGAACGGTCCGTACAGTATGAGCGGCGGGTTCCAGGACCTCGCGCTCAGCGCGTCTGGCCGCGTGCCCGGGATCACGCGTCTGGCCGGGAACATCGACGCGAGCGAGCGAGGCGGCACGCTCAGACTGCACGCGCAATCCCCGGCCCTCGATGCGCCGACGGTCTTCATTGCCCCCCTGCAGCTCGATACGCTGGAAGCCCGCGCGTCTTGGACCATGAGCGACGGCCTGCCACAGGTCGAGCTCGAGCGCGTGGCGGTGTCGAGCAAGTTTCTGACCGGTGAGCTGTCCGGCCGCTACTCCGCCAAGCCCGACGGCCCCGGGGTCATCGATGTGAGCGGCACTCTCGCGCAGGTGGTTGGCTCGGAAGGCTGGCGCCACGTGCCTCTGGTCATCGCCGAGCCCGTGCGCGAGTGGATGCACCGGGCCATCGTGTCGGGATCTGCGCGCGACGTGCGTGTTACGGTGCGCGGAGACTTGCGCCGCTTTCCGTGGAAACACGGCGATGGTCTATTCGAAGCGGCTGGCCCGTACACCGATGGCACGGTTGCGTTCGCCAACGGATGGCACCGCATCGAGGGGCTCCAGGGGCGGATCTCGTTCCGCGGAACGCGCCTGGAGGTCACCGCCAATGCCGGGGGAGTGTTCGGGGCCAAGATCTCCAACGCGAGCGTCGTCATCCCGGATCTCGACGCCGCCGTGGTACATGTGAACGGTGAAGGTGAGGGGCC
>DASPUW010000327.1:0-3874 GCA_035622675.1 Burkholderiales bacterium
GCACCCACCGTGTCGCCGCTCTCACCGCCCTCGGGCCTGATCTACCGCTATGTGCTGCAGAGCCCCGATCGCTCGCCGATGGAGCTCAAGACCTTCGAGGACTGGACCATCGAGCCGCAATACCGCTCCGTGCCGGGGGTCGCCGATGACTCCGGCTTCGGCGGCGGCACCATGCAGTACCAGGTGCTGCTCGATCCCGCCCGGGTCGCCTCGGTCGGCCTGTCGGTACAGCAGGTCGAGGACGCGCTGAGCGCGAACAACGGCAACGCCGGCGGCGGCTTCTACTCGCAGGGCGGCCAGTTCTACTACGTGCGCGGCATGGGTCGGCTCAAGACCCTGGAGGACATCGGCAGCGTGGTGGTGGCGGTGCACGACGGCACGCCCGTGCTGGTCAGGGATGTCGGGCGCGTCGTCATCGGCATCGCCCCAAGGCTCGGCGAGTTCGGCTATCAGGATCAGGATGACGCCGTGGAGGGTGTCATCCTGCTGCGCACCGGCGAGAAGACTCAGGACGTGCTGCGGGGAGTGGAGGCGAAGACGCGCGAGCTCAACTCCGCCATCTTGCCGGGGGACGTGAAGGTCGTTCCGTTCTACGACCGCAGCGATCTCGTCGATCTGACCAAGGAAGTCGTCGAAGCCAACCTGCTGCGCGGCATGGTGCTGGTGGTCGCGGTGCTGATCTTCTTTCTGTACGACTTCCGCGCCGGGCTGATCGTCGCGGTCAGCATCCCGCTGGCGCTGCTGTTCGCGTTCTGCTGCCTCGATCTGCAGAACGCCTCCGCCAACCTGCTGTCCATCGGTGCCATCGATTTCGGGATTCTGGTGGATGGCGCGGTGGTGATGGTGGAGAACATCTACCGACGGATGGCGGCCCGCCAGGCGGGGCCGCTCGAGGTGTTGCAGATCATCAGGGACGCAGCCGCGGAAGTGGACCGCCCGCTGGTGTACGCGGTCGCGGTCATCGTTGCGGGTTTCCTGCCGATCTACGCGCTGTCCGGGCCCTCGGGCAAGCTCTTCAAGCCGATGGCGGACACCATGGTATTCGCGCTCGTCGGCGCACTGGTCGTGACCCTGACGCTGCTGCCGGTGCTGTGCTCGTGGTTCATGCGTCCGGGGACGCAGGAGCGGCGCAATCCGGCCTTCGAAGCCATACAGTCGGTCTACATCAGGGGCCTGGACTGGTGTCTCGCCCGCCCCTGGCAGACGACCTTCGCAACCGCTGCGCTGCTGGCGCTCGCGCTGCTGCTGATCCCGCGGGTCGGCGCCGAATTCATGCCCAAGCTGGACGAGGGCGCGCTGTGGGTGCGTGCCACCATGCCTTACACCATCTCCTTCGACGAGGCATCCCAGATCGCACCCAGGGTGCGCCAGGTGTTGCGCTCCTTTCCCGAAGTGACGACGGTCGCCTCCGAGCTCGGCCGGCCCGACGACGGCACCGACCCCACCGGCTTCTTCAACGTGGAGTTCTACGTGGGCCTCAAGCCCTACTCGCAGTGGCACGGTCACTATCACAACAAGGCCGGCCTGATCGAGGCCGTCAACGAGAAGCTCACGACCTTCCCCGGGATCACCTTCAATTACACGCAGCCGGCCGAGGACGCGGTGGACGAGGCAGAGACCGGCCTGAAGAGCGCTCTCGCCGTGAAGATCTTCGGGTCCGATCTGCACACCCTCGAGCAGAAGGGCAAGGCGATCAAGAAGGTCCTGGAGCGGGTACGCGGCATCACGGACATCACTCTGGTGCAGGAGCTCGGGCAACCGAGCCTGACCATCACTATCGATCGTGCCCGGATCGCGCGCTACGGCGTCAACGTCGCCGACATCAACGCGCTCATTCAAACGGCGGTCGGTGGAGACGTGGCGACGCAGGTGGAGCAGGGAGAGAAGCAGTTCGATCTCGTCGTACGCCTCGAGCAGCAGTACCGGGACAATCCCGAGGAGATAGGCAATATCCTGGTGGCGACACCCGGCGGCCAGCAGATCCCGCTGAGGGAATTCGCCGATCTCCAGGTCTCCAACGGCGCCTCGTTCATCTACCGCGAGAACAACTCGCGCTACATCGGGGTGCAGTTCTCGGTGGAGGGGCGCGATCTGGCCGGCGCGGTCGACGATGCCATGCGGCAGGTCAGCCGCAGTGTCACGTTGCCGCAGGGCTATCGCCTGGACTGGGGTGGCGAGTATTCCGACTATACGGCCTCGCGCGCGCAACTGGCTGTCATCCTGCCGCTCACGCTGTTCCTGATCTTCCTGCTGCTGTTCGCGCTCTACAGCAATCTGAAGTTCCCCCTGATCACGGTGCTCGGCGTGCTGTTGTCGGCGCCGGTCGGCGGGATCGTAGCGCTGTGGGTCACCGGCACGCCGTTCTCGGTTTCCTCCGGCATCGGGTTCCTTGCCTTGTTTGGCGTGTCGGTGCAGACGGCAGTCGTGTACATCTCGTATGTCAACGAGCTGCGCCGCGACGGCACCGCTCTCACCGAGGCGATTCGCCAGGGGGCGATTCTGCGGTTGCGGCCGATCATGATGACGGCTCTGGTCGCGGCATTGGGACTGC
Source organism: Burkholderiales bacterium (assembly GCA_035622675.1). Lineage (GTDB taxonomy): Bacteria > Pseudomonadota > Gammaproteobacteria > Burkholderiales > SHXO01 > SHXO01. The sequence continues at coordinate 2,552 of DASPUW010000327.1, forward strand.
TGCCGGTCGCGCTGGCCACCGGGGTGGGCACCGACTCGCAACGACCATTTGCGCTGGTGATCGTCAGCGGGCTGTTCACGCGCCTCTCGATCAGCATCTTTCTGATGCCGGCGCTCTATACGCTGGTGGGGCGTCCGGGGGACCGACTGGAAGTGTGAGACGGTAGGGGTGAGCCGTGCGGTCGAAGGACAGAGGGTCCGTGGCTTGGGGCGTTGTGCTGGCAACCAGCCTCGCTGCCTTCCCCGGCGGAGCGACGGCGCAGCTGCGCGCGCCGAGCGACGAGGAAGTGCATTCCATCTACTGCGTGGAGGTGCTCAAGGCCGAGATAAGGCTGCAGCAGCATTTGATCTCCGCCGCGAGCGAGGCAGCCGCGATCGCCGAGCCGCAGTCGCGGCCGGAGTGGACCGACACGAGCGCTGAGCTCCTTCAGCAGCTGGCGAAGCTCGAGGGCGTGCTCCGCCGGCTGCAGTTCTACATGCTGCCGCGAATTCCCACCATCGACCCGCTTGCGCTGGCATCCGTGATCCGGCAGGCGAATGCCGATCTGCAGGAGTCGTGGAGCGATGAGGGGCTGTCCGGCCGGGTGAGAGCCTGCGAGGATCCGACCTGGCTCGCTGAGCACTAGCGATCCGGCTGCGTTCGGGGGCCTGCACGATGCAAGCGCACACCGGGGGGTGTAGGCTGTCTCGCCAGGCGAGAAGACGGGGGTTCTATGAGCAAGGGCATGGATCGGAAGAAAGAGGCCAAGAAGAAGCCCGCTAAGACGTTTGACGAGAAGCGCGCAGCCAAACGTGAGAAGCGCGAGGCGCGACAGCGCTGAGTGAGACGCGAGCGCGGGCTTGAGTAGAGCCGCGGCGCGCCGCGGACATCATCTGCCTGCGCTGCCTAATCCAGGCCTGCTCGACGGAAGGCCTCCAGGTAGTGCTCCCGTTCCGCCTCGTGGCGGGCCGGTATCTGGCCGGCGATCCACTCCAGTGAGATGTTGGGCTGAACGCGGCGCAGCTCGCGCAGCGCAGCTTCGGCAATCTCGCTCTGTCCGGCCATGGCAGCGGCTGCCGTCAGGACCCGGTGTGCGCCAACGAAGTAATCCGCGCGCTGGATCCCCAGGCGTGCGAGCCGCATCGCCTCCTCATAGTTACGACCCACGAACTGCGCATAGCCGCTGATGCCATAAAAAGTCGCCGAAAACGGATCGCGCGGACTCAAGCGCAAAGCGCGCTCGGCCGCCGCGGCGCCCTCTTGCCACCGCCCGCAATAGCTCAGCACCAGCCCGTAATAGCCCTGGGCCAGCGAGAAACTGGGGTTGAGCCGCAGGGCCGTCTC
>DASPUW010000328.1:0-5963 GCA_035622675.1 Burkholderiales bacterium
GTGGTGGTGCAGCGCTGTCCGGCGGTGCCGACGGCACCGAAAACGATGGCTGGAATCGCCAGGTCCAGGTTTGCCGTCTGGTCCACGATCACCGCGTTATTGCCGGAGCACTCGAGCAGGCAGCGGCCCATGCGCGCAGCAACCACTTGTGCCACGTGGCGGCCGACGCGGCTCGAGCCGGTGAAGGAGACGAGCGCGACGCGCGCGTCCTCCACCAGCCAATGGGCGATCTCGGGGCTTTCGCCGATACACAGGGAGAACACGCCGTGGTGCCCCGCCTGATGCAGGACGCCGTTGACGATGTGCTGGATTGCGATCGCGGTGAGAGGCGTCTTGGGCGATGGTTTCCACACCACTACGTCGCCGCACACTGCGGCGATGAACGCGTTCCACGCCCACACCGCAGCCGGGAAATTGAAGGCCGTGATCACTCCCACGATCCCGAGCGGGTGCCATTGCTCGTACATGCGGTGGAACGGACGCTCGGAGTGCATGCTCCGGCCGTAGAGCATGCGCGACTGGCCGACCGCGAAGTCGCCGATGTCGATCATCTCCTGCACCTCGCCATCGGCTTCCTGCTTGATCTTGCCCGCTTCCAGCGCGATCAAGGTGCCCAGCGCCGACTTGTTGCGCCGGAGCGCCTCGACGATCAGGCGCACCAGCTCTCCGCGCTGCGGAGCGGGCACAGCGCGCCAGGCAGGAAAGGCCTTGGCCGCGCCGCCCAGAACCAGCTCGTACTGGCTGCGGGTGCACCGGCCGGCCCATGCGATCACGCGGCCATCGGCGGGGTTGATCGACGAGAAATGCTGCTGCGCCGGCAGCCACTCGTGCCCGGTATAGACGCCGGAATTGCGCTCGGCCAGGCCGAGCTGGTCGAGTACAGTCGAGGCGCTGTCCATACGCGTGACTAAGCTGCGCTGCGCAGCTGGCCGCCCAGCGCAAGCAGCACGTCGCGGAGCGCCGCGACGCCTTCGTCGATCTGCGCGCGGGTGATGACGAGCGGAGGGGCGAAGCGGACCACAGTGTGGTGGGTGTCTTTGGTCAACACGCCGTGCTCCAAAAGCCTCTCGCATACCAGCCGCGCGCTCACGGTGTCGCGCTTCAGCTCCATTCCGAGCAGCAGCCCTTTTCCACGCACTTCTCGCACCAACGGCGAGCGCAGCGCACGCAACTGGCGCAGGAAGTAGTCGCCGAGCTCCGCTGCCCGTTCCGGCAGACCCTCTTCGACCAGCACGGCGAGGGCCTCCAGCGCAACGCTCGCGGCCAGCGCATTGCCGGCAAAGGTGCTGCCGTGGTCGCCCGGCCGAAACACATCCATGACGTCGCGCCGCGCCAGGAAGGCCGAGACGGGGAGCAGACCGCCGCCGAGGGCTTTCCCAAGAATCAAGCCGTCCGCGCGCACGCCTTCGTGGTCGGACGCGAGCATGCGGCCGGTGCGGCCGAGCCCGGTCTGCACCTCGTCGCAAATGAGCAGCACGTCGTGCCGGCGGCAGATTTCAGCACAGCGCGCCAGGTAACCCGCGGGCGGCACGATGATGCCGCCTTCGCCCTGGATGGGCTCGACGATAAAGGCCACGGTCCATGGCGTGATAGCGCGCTCGAGCGCGTCGGCATCTCCGAAAGGAATGCGTGAGAAGCCTGGCGGGTACGGCCCGAACCCGTCGCGGTACTGCTCCTCGGAAGACATGGCGAGTATCGCGATCGAGCGGCCATGGAAGTTGCCATCGCAAGCAATGATCTCCACTGCATCCGGGTCCACGCCCTTGACTTTGGTGCCCCACTTGCGGGCAGCTTTGATCGCCACCTCCACCGCTTCGAGACCGGTGTTGGCGGGCAACACAGCGTCCTGGCCGGTGATCTGGCACAGACGCTCGAACAGCAGCGGGAGCCGGTCGTTGCGGTAGGCGCGCGAAGTCACGTTGAGTGTGCCGGCCTGCTCTGCCAGAACGCGTGTCAGCCGCGGATGGCAGTGACCATGGCTCACCGCCGAGTAGGCGCTCATCATGTCCAGCAGCTGGCGCCCGTGCTCGTCCCACAAGTAGACGCCCTGGCCTCGTACCAGCGTGACCGGCAAAGGATCGTAGTTGTGCGCCCCGTAGCGCCATTCCAGTTCGGCTACGCCCGCGCGGTCAGCGCGCACCGTTACCGCGCCAAGCAGAGCTGCCGCGAGCTCGACGGCGACATTGGCGGTGTGGCTGTCCTTGTCGGCGTGCGGGTTGTACTCGGCGATCTCGGCGGCCACCAGGCGCCCGTCGCTGCTCACGGTCGCCAGGGCATGGACAAGCGCTGCGCACTCGATGCCCCGCGGCACCGGCGTGCCAACACCCGGCGCTTCGGCGGGGTCGATCACATCCAGATCGATGGTGATGCCGAAGGCCGCCGTGTTGCGTGTGACGATATCGCGCGCTTCCGCGATGACCTCGGCCAGGCCGCGGCGGTCCACGTCATCGCCGGAAAATACACGCACGCCGAGGCGGGAAAGGAGCTCCGCCTCGTCGGGTTCGAAGCTGCGCACGCCCACCAGGCACACGTCGGCGGCGGCGAGCGGCCGAGACTCCATGAGCGCAACCAGGGAAGGCTCGCCGTGACCTAACAGGCAGGCGAGTGGCATGCCATGCAGAGCCGCGCTCGGCGACGTGGCTGGCGTGTGGGCGTCCATGTGTGCATCCACCCAGATCAACCCGAGCCGGCCGCGCGGGCGGATGGCGGCGGCGACACCGCTCCATGTACCGATCGCGCATGAATGATCTCCGCCGAGAACCAGCGGGAACGCGCCGCGCGCGGCGATCCCCCGCACGCGCTGGCCCAGTCGGGAGCAGAGGCCACGCACCGCTTCGGTATTGTCGATCCCCAGCGCGGGATAAAGGACCGAATCCCAGACCGGATTCAGGCCTGCGCGCCACAAGCGGGTGGAAAGAACGGAACGCCGCAGCGCTTCAGGGCCTGCTTCGCAGCCACTGTTTCGCGCCCCGCACCCCGATGCGGCGCCGACGATATGAACAGTTCGGTCGAGCATATGGCACTCCCTAACACCCTGGTGCGCTGTGGCGTCTGGCCAAGGCGTGCCAACAACCCTCCCTTCATTTCAATAAGCATCACATGTGCCAATCGCGGCACACCACTCAGATCAGGGCCGAGGCCCGGCGATTCAACCTCCAGGTCCCCGAGCGATTGCGCGGGCACTGCCCGCTGATTGAGCCGCACCTGTTACGCGCGTGCGGCTGAAGCGCGCCCGCAAACAGCTTGGCCGACTTCTCGGCGGTCGGCGCGCATATCGGCGGCGGCGGGATCGATGCGCACAACAAGTTTCTGCCGCGTTCCTGATGGCAGTCGCGGCCGTGTGCTGCTCACTCCCGCGCGGCGGCGCGTCACGCATGCGTTTTGAGCGCACGGCGTACGACGGAAACGGTTTCGCCCTTCTTCTTCGATTGCTCTGAACGATTTCGTGCACAGCGACTGCTCCTCTGTGGGGTGCGGCGCGCACCAGAAATGATCGGCGCGAGCAGGCTCCGCACACTTTTCCCATGCAGAATCTCCGTTTAGTGACTCTGGCAAGAAAGCTGCTTATGTCGACGAGAGATGAGCGCAGACGGAAATGGGATGCAGACAGTGCGCAAGTCATTCGTGTTGCGCGATAGCGCGAAAACGCGGACGAGCACAACGATGTCCACAACCGACTGAGGTGCTGTCGCCAATGAACTTAAGTCTACGCATTCCGGTCTTGTGCGTTAAGCAATACGTCAGTCGAGCACGCGGTGTGCGCTGATCGCGTAGCATGGTTGGTCGTCTCAAGAGACGCAGTGCACGACCGTAGTTGATCGACGGAAGTCGCGCGAACGAGATGTGCACAGAGAGCGAAAGTCATACAAAAAATAAGAAGGGAGCTTGGAAGCGATGCACTGACAACTTTAGGAGAGTGCTGTAATGATGAAGCTTGCTGAAGGATACAAAGCCAAGTACTCCACTGGACAGCAGGACGAAATGTCACTGGAGGAGTACCTGGAGCTGTGCCGAAGCGATCCCAGCGCGTACGCGACCGCAGCGGAGCGCATGCTGGGCGCGATCGGCGAGCCGGAGCTCATCGACACGCGGCTCGATCCCCGCTTGTCGCGCATCTTCTCCAACCGACTGATCAAGCGCTACCCGGCGTTCGCCGAGTTCTACGGCCTGGAAGACGCAATCGCGCAGATTGTCGCCTTCTTCAAGCATGCCGCCCAGGGACTGGAAGAAAAGAAGCAGATCATGTATCTGCTCGGGCCGGTCGGCGGCGGCAAATCGTCCATAGCCGAACGCCTGAAGCAGTTGATGGAACGCAAGCCCATCTACGCACTGAAGGGCTCGCCGGTCAACGAATCTCCGCTCGGCCTGTTCGCCCCCGACGAATACGCGAGCGTGCTGGAGGCCGACTACGGGATCCCGCGCCGCTACCTCACCGGAATCATGTCGCCTTGGGCGATCAAGCGGCTGCAGGAATTCGGCGGCGATATCTCCAAGTTCAGGGTGGTCCGCATCCAACCGTCGGTGCTGCGTCAGATCGCCATCTCGAAGACCGAGCCGGGCGACGAGAACAACCAGGACATCTCCTCGCTGGTCGGCAAAGTCGACATCCGCAAGCTGGACAAATTCGCTCAGGATGACCCCGATGCGTACAGCTACTCGGGCGGATTGTGTCTGGCCAATCAGGGGCTGCTCGAGTTCGTCGAGATGTTCAAGGCGCCCATCAAGATGCTGCATCCGCTGCTGACGGCGACCCAGGAAGGAAACTTCAAAGGAACTGAAGGCTTCTCCGCGATCCCCTTCAACGGCATCATCCTCGCCCACAGCAACGAATCGGAGTGGCAGTCCTTCCGCAACAATCGCCACAACGAGGCGTTCCTCGACCGGATATATATAGTCAAGGTCCCCTATTGCCTGCAGGTCGCGGAGGAAGTAAGGATCTACGAGAAGCTGATCCGCAACAGCGCGCTGGCGAAGGCGCCGTGCGCTCCCGGGACGCTCGAGATGATGGCCCAGTTTTCGGTGCTGACGCGGTTGAAGGAACCGGAGAACTCGAGCATCTACTCCAAGATGCGGGTGTACGACGGAGAAAGCCTCAAGGACACCGACCCCAAGGCCAAGTCGTATCAGGAATACCGCGACTACGCGGGCCCCGACGAAGGCATGAACGGCGCCTCGACGCGCTTCGCGTACAAGATCCTGTCCACGGTGTTCAACTACGATCAGACCGAGGTCGCGGCGAATCCGGTGCACCTGATGTATGTGCTCGAGCAGCGCATCGCGCGCGATGACTTCCCGGACGAGACCAAGCGCAAGTACGTGGAGTTCATCAAGGGTTACCTGGCGCCGCGCTACGCGGAGTTCATCGGCAAGGAGATCCAGACCGCGTACCTGGAATCGTATTCGGAGTATGGGCAGAACATTTTCGACCGCTACGTGACGTATGCGGACTGCTGGATCCAGGACGAGGACTTCCGCGACCCGGACACCGGCGAGTTCTTCGACCGCGCCGCGCTCAACACCGAGCTGGAGAAGATCGAGAAGCCGGCTGGCATCGCCAACCCGAAGGATTTCCGCAACGAGATCGTGAACTTCGTGCTTCGCGCGCGCGCCAACAACGCGGGGAAGAACCCCACCTGGAACAGCTACGAGAAGCTGCGCGAAGTGATCGAGAAGAAGATGTTCTCCAGCACCGAAGACCTGCTGCCGGTGATCTCCTTCAATGCCAAGGCCTCGGTCGAGGACCAGAAGAAGCACCAGAACTTTGTCGACCGCATGGTCGCCAAGGGTTACACCGAGAAGCAGGTGCGGCTGCTGTCCGAGTGGTACCTGCGGGTGCAGAAGTCATCTTGAGCGCGAGCTCTTGAGGCCGGCCGCCCTGATATGAACTACCTCATCGACCGGCGGCTGAACGGACGGAACAAGAGCGCCGTCAACCGCGAGCGCTTCATCCGACGCTACAAAGA
>DASPUW010000329.1:0-9800 GCA_035622675.1 Burkholderiales bacterium
GAGACGCGCCGCGCGTGCTCGAAAGTGGGCCGGATCGCCGGATGCGTCTTGAAGCGCTGGAACTCCTCGAACGGCGACAGATACGGGTTGCGGTAGTCGAGCCCGACGACAAAGCCGACGGCGACCTGGTTGTCCTCTAGGTGATAGACAAACGAACCGCCGTAGGTGGCCGGCGTGAGCGGCCAGCCGATCGTGTGCACGACCAGACCGGCTTGATGCCTGCTGGGCTGCACCTCCCAGAGCTCCTTAATGCCGATGCCATAGGTCTGCGGATCGACCCCCGCGCGCAAGTCGAAGCGCGCGAACAGCCGCTTGGTGAGCGAGCCTCGACAGCCTTCTGCGAAGATGGTTTGCCTGGCGTGCAGCTCCATGCCGGCCTGGTAGCGGTCGGTTGGCCGCCCATCGCGGCCGATACCGAGGTCGCCGGTCGCGACCCCGCGCACGGTGCCATCCTCGCCATACAAGACTTCGGCCGCTGCGAAGCCGGCGTAGATCTCGACTCCCAGCGCCTCGGCCTGGCTGGCAAGCCAGCGGCATAGATTTCCCAGACTGATGATGTAGTTGCCGGCGTTGTGCATCTGCGGCGGCGTAGGTAGCCGCCATGCCGAGCGCGCGGTGAGAAACAGAAAACGGTCTTCCTGCGCGGGCGTGATGAGCGGCGCGTTACGTGCCTGCCAGTCGGGGAACAGTTCATTGAGCGCGCGCGGCTCGAAGACGGCGCCGGACAGGATATGCGCGCCGACTTCGGAGCCTTTCTCGAGCACGCATACCGAGACCTCGCGCCCGTGTTCCGCTGCGAGCTGTTTGATGCGTATGGCCGCCGCCAGGCCGGAGGGCCCGGCGCCGACCACCACTACGTCATACTCCATCGACTCGCGTGCAGCCACTGTGATCGGAGCTTCCCCGGGGACCCTTACGCTCGGCTCTCAGCCGGCCCTGTTAGAATCGCGCCGGCTTGAGACAGCCCGTAATGATAAACGTTCCGGCCGAGGCGAAAGCGCGATCCAGCTGGCAGGCAAGCTGGTCCACGTGGAGCACATGAGGATGCGCTGGGCGGACATGGACGCGCTCGGGCACATGAACAACACCGTCTATCTCCGCTACCTGGAGCAGGCGCGCATCTCGTGGTTCGACCGCCTCGGAGTCGACTACAGCGCGCGTACCGAGGGCCCGGTGCTGGGAAGCGTGCGCTGTCGCTTTCGAATCCCGGCCGTATACCCGGCTGATCTCGCCATCTCGCTGTACGCCGACCGGCCGCGCAACAGCAGCTTCGTGTTGCGCAGCGCGATAACCGACGAGAAGCAACCCCAGCGTGTGTACGCGACAGGCGAGGCGGTGATGGTATGGATCGACCTGACCGACGGCAAAGCGCGCCCGCTGCCGCAGTGGCTGCGGCAGCAGTTTCAGCAATAGATCGTCTGGCCGCTCACGCCGCGGCTGTCCGGGCCCAGCAGGTAGAGATAGCAGGGCATCAGCGCTTCGGGCCGGCGGCGGCTCGACTGCGCTTCGCCGGGATGAGTCGCCTGACGTTGCGGCGAATCCACCGGACCCGGAACCAGGAGGTTCACGCGCAGGTTCGGACGCTGCTCCCACTCCTGTGCCTGGATTTTGACCAGCGCAGCGAGGCCGCTCTTGGCCACGGCAAAGCCGCCCCAGTAAGCGGCGGGCTCGAGCGCATGCGTCTCCGAAGTGAAGACGACCGAGGCGTCCGGCGCGGCACGCAGCAATGCGGTGCAGGCGCGCGTCAGGGCGAACGGGGCGGCCAGGTTCACGCGCAGCAGAGCCAGCCATTCGTCGAGCGTCTGCAAGTCGAGCGGCGCGGGACCGCTCAGCTGCGACGCGTTGTGAACGATGCCGTCGAGCCGGCCGAGCTGCGATTCGATCGCGAGCGCCATGGTGTCGAAGTCGCGGTCGCGCGCCGTCGCGAGGTCGAGCGTCAGGATGGTGGGCTGCGGACCGCCGGCGGCCTCGATCTGATCGTATGCCGACTCGAGCTGAGCCAGGTTTCGCCCGTGCAGAATGACCGTCGCGCCGTGCGCCGCCAGCGTGAGCGCGGCGACGCGGCCAATGCCGCGTCCCGCACCCGTGATGAGGACGGCGCGCCCCGCGAGCAGGTCCGGCGCGGCTTGATAGTGTCGCGGATCAATCACGTCGCCGCTCGAGAGCGTGCAGGTGCCGGGCCCGGAGTCGCGCTCATCCCTTCACCCAGGTCTTCCAGGCGATCCAAAGCTTGCGCAGCGGCGTGAGCGTCACGCTCTGCGTGAGCGTGTGGCCCCGTAGCGCGGCGATCTCCTCCAGCAACGCGCGCGAAGTAGCCCCGAGCACGAGGCCCGCCCGCTGCGCGCGGCGATCGGCACGCGGCAACAGCGCAGCCGCGCGTTCATGGTGCAGGCGTGCACGCGCGATGTGGAACGCCATGGCCTGCTCGAAGCGCTCGTCTTCGCGCCGCTGGAGGATGTCGTTGTCCGTCAGGCCGAAGCGCTCGAGCGCTTCGAGCGGGAGATAGATGCGGTTCGATTGCGCATCGCGGCCGACATCACGGATGATCTCGGTCAGCCGCAGCGCCACGCCCAAGGTGCGCGCGAATTCCAGCGTGACCTCCTCCGTGTAGCCGAGAATCTTCGCGCACAGCTGCTGCACAGCCCCTGCGGTGTGCTGGCAATACGCCTCCAGCGCGGCAAGGTCGGGATAGCGGTTGCGGTCGAGGTCCATCTGCGCTCCGTCCACCATCTGTGCGAATTGCGCCTCGCTTATCGCACCAGCACGCCCGGCGGCGGCGAGCGCGCGGGCCACCGGATGCTGCGGACCGCCTGCCATGGCGGCCTGGAGCTCGCTTCGCCAGTAGGCGAGCTTGGCTCGAGCGACTCCCGGATCCGCCGCTTCGTGCACCGCGTCGCGCAGCTCGCGGCTGAACGCGTGCAGGGCGATCACGGCGCGCCGCTGCTCCGGAGGCAGAAAAAGGACGCTGTAGTAAAGACTCGAGCCGCGCGCTGCGACCCTTTGTTGACAATATTCGTCCGGGGTCATCCGTGCGGACCGTAATGGCGGTGTCGGCACAGCACGCTTATTATAAAATGCATACACAGCGGAAGGCGAAAGTGGCGGAATTGGTAGACGCACCAGATTTAGGTTCTGGCGCCGACAGGCGTGAGAGTTCGAGTCTCTCCTTTCGCACCACAAGCGGCCAGTGCGGCGCGAAGAGACCATGCAAGCGACGATAGAGAAAGTCAGCGCGCTCGAGCGGCGCCTCAAAGTTTCCCTGCCGGCACAGGAAATCGATGGCGAAGTGCAAAATCGCCTGCTGCGCCTCGCCCGCAATGTGCGCATGCACGGGTTTCGCCCGGGCAAAGTGCCGTTTCGGCTGGTGCAGAAACAGTACGGCGGCCAGGTGCGCCAGGAAGTGCTCGGCGATGCGCTGCAAAAGACCTTCGGCGAGGCGGTCAAGCAGCAAAACCTGCGCGTCGCGGGCTATCCGCGCTTCGAAGCGGCGCCGACTGAGACTGACTCAAGCGACGATTTCGAGTTTAGCGCGACCTTCGAGGTCTATCCCGAGATTCAGCTCACGGCGCTCGACAGCGCCGTCATCGAGCGGCCCAATGTCGCAGCCGACGAGGTGGCGGTCGACAAAACCGTCGAAGTCCTGCGCAAGCAGCGGGTTACGTACCGGGCAGTGGAGCGCGGCGCACAGACCGGGGACCGCATCACACTCGATTATCGCGGCACGCAGGACGGACAGGCGTTCGAGGGGGGCTCTGGCACCGACCACGTGACCATACTGGGCGAAGGGCGGCTGCTGGCCGACTTCGAGAAGCAGGTGCTCGGGCTCAAAGCCGGCGACAGCCGCGCATTTGAACTGACTTTCCCGGAGGACTATCATGGCAAGGAATTGGCCGGCAAGACCGCGCACTTCGAGGTAACGGTCAAACGTGTCGAAGAGGCGGTGCTGCCCGAAGTCGACGCGGACTTCGCCAAACAGCTGGGCGTGAGCGATGGCGACATCGCCAAGATGCGCGCAGACATCAAGGCGAACCTCGAGCGCGAAGTGCGTCGCCGCGTGCAGGGCCGGTTGAAGGACCAGGTGATGAAGGTGTTGCTGTCCAGCGCGACGCTCGAGCTGCCCAAGGCGCTGGTGGAGCTCGAGATCGAGCGGCTGCAGGCGGGGATGCGCAAGGATCTGGCCGACCGCGGTCTGAAGCCCGACGAGATCCCCATGCCGCGCGATGCGTTCGAGCCAGAAGCGCGCCGGCGCGTGAGCCTCGGCCTCATCGTGGCCGAGGTGGTCAAGCAGAACAGCCTGCAGGCCAAGCCGGATCAGGTCAAGGCGGTGATCCAGGATTACGCCCAGAGCTACGAGAAGCCGGAGGAGGTAGTGCGCTGGTACTACCAGTCCCCGGAGCGGCTGCGCGAAGCCGAATCCCTGGTGCTGGAGGATAACGTCGTGCAGTGGGCGCTGTCGCAGGCGAAGGTGGAAGAGAAGGCGACCGATTTCGACGAACTGATGGGTAACCCGAAATGAAGTGGGAGCGCAGGCAAGGCGAAGCACAAGACTGGGAGCCCCGCGGCCTGGGGTTGATCCCCATGGTGATCGAGCAGAGCGGCCGGGGTGAGCGCGCCTACGACATCTATTCGCGCCTGCTCAAGGAGCGCGTGGTGTTCCTGGTGGGCGTCGTCAACGAGATGACGGCCAACCTGATCGTCGCCCAGCTGTTGTTTCTCGAGTCGGAGAATCCGGAAAAGGACGTCTCGTTCTACATCAATTCACCGGGCGGCTCGGTGTCGGCCGGGCTCGCTATCTACGACACCATGCAGTTCATCAAGCCCGACGTGAGCACACTGTGCGTGGGGCAGGCGGCCAGCATGGGTGCGCTGCTGCTCGCTGCGGGCAGCAAGGGCAAGCGCTATGCTCTCCCCAACTCGCGCGTCATGATTCATCAGCCCATGGGCGGATTCCAGGGCCAGGCCACCGACATCGAGATCCACGCCAAGGAGATCCTGTACTTGCGCCAGCGGCTCAACGAGATCCTGGCGCGGCACACGGGTCAGGACATCAAGACCATCGAGCGCGATACGGAGCGTGACAATTTCTTCGGCGCCGAGGAGGCGACGAAGTACGGGCTGGTGGACAAAGTGCTCGTGAGCCGCTCGGAAGTCCCGGCGTGAGCGCTCGACTCCCATACTATTCCCACACGGCGTAGGCTCGATCGACCACTCTCTCATCTATGTCAGACAAACCCGGTCCAGAGAAACTGCTCTACTGTTCCTTCTGCGGCAAGAGTCAGCACGAGGTGCGCAAGCTCATCGCTGGCCCGTCAGTGTTCATCTGCGACGAGTGCATCGAGCTGTGCAACGACATCATCCGCGAAGAGGGCCAGGGCGAGCAGGGCAACCGGGGCGCTAAGTCCGATCTGCCAGTGCCGCGCGAGATCCGCCAGATCCTCGACCAGTACGTGATCGGCCAGGAGCAGGCGAAGAAGATTCTGTCCGTCGCGGTTTACAACCACTACAAGCGGCTCAAGAACCTCGGCAAGAAGGACGATATCGAACTCGCCAAGAGCAACATCCTGCTGATCGGGCCCACCGGCTCGGGCAAGACCCTGCTCGCGCAGACGCTGGCACGGCTGCTCAACGTGCCGTTCGTGATGGCGGACGCAACGACCCTCACGGAAGCGGGCTACGTGGGCGAGGACGTCGAAAACATCATCCAGAAGCTGTTGCAGAAATGCGACTACGACGTCGAGAAAGCACAACGCGGGATCGTCTACATCGACGAGATCGACAAGATCTCGCGCAAGTCCGACAACCCATCCATCACGCGCGACGTGTCCGGCGAGGGCGTGCAGCAGGCTCTGCTCAAGCTCATCGAGGGGACGGTGGCGTCGGTGCCGCCGCAGGGTGGGCGCAAGCATCCGAACCAGGAGTTTGTGCAGGTCGACACGACCAACATCCTGTTCGTGTGCGGCGGTGCTTTCGACGGTCTCGACCGCATCATCCGTGCTCGCTCGGAGAAGGGCGGCATCGGCTTTGGCGCAGAGGTACGCAGCAAGGACAACCGGAAGGACATCGGGGTCGTGCTGAAGGGTGTCGAGCCCGAAGATCTGATCAAATACGGCCTCATCCCGGAATTTGTCGGGCGGCTGCCGGTGGTGGCAACGCTCGACGAACTCGACGAGACCGCGCTGATCCAAATCTTGACCGAACCCAAGAACGCACTGCTCAAGCAGTACCAGAAGATGTTTTCCATGGAGGGCGTGGAGTTGGAGGTGCGCCCCGATGCGCTGAAGGCCGTCGCCACCAAGGCGCTGGCGCGGCGCACGGGAGCGCGCGGCCTGCGCTCGATCCTGGAACAGGCGCTGCTCGATACCATGTTCGACCTTCCATCGCTCAGCAATGTGCGGAAGGCGGTGATCGACGAAGGCACGATCACCGGGGATATCAAGCCTCTGCTGATCTATTCGGACCAGCCCAAGGTAGCTGGTTCGGCCCAGTAGCTCCGCGCGGCCAGGAGCCCGCCGCCGGGGCGCGGCGGGCAGGGAATGCATAGTGTATCATGCACTTGCGTCACGAATTTGCAATATGTGTGGGGCCGCCCCACCTATATCGTGCGCGCTTACACTCAGGTGACCAGACATGACTGACTTCGAGTCCGGGGTCGATATCCTCACCCTGCCTCTTCTGCCGTTGCGGGACGTGGTGGTGTTTCCCCACATGGTGATCCCGCTGTTCGTGGGCCGCCCGAAATCCATCAAGGCGCTGGAGACGGCGATGGAGGCGGGGAAGAGCATCCTGCTTGTGGCTCAGAAATCGGCTGCCAAGGACGAGCCTTCCGCCGACGACCTGTACGCGACCGGCACGGTGGCCAACATTCTGCAGATGCTCAAGCTTCCCGACGGTACCGTAAAGGTGCTGGTGGAAGGCGTGCAGCGCGCTCGCATCGACACTATCCAGGACCTCAAGACTCACTACGCCGCGGAAGCGCGTCCTGTGCCGCCCGAAGCGGAAGAAAGCACCGAACTGGAAGCCATGCGCCGCGCCATGATTTCCCAGTTCGACCAGTACGTGAAGCTGAACAAGAAGATTCCGCCGGAGATCCTAACCTCGCTGGCTGGCATCGACGAGCCGGGCCGGCTTGCCGACACCATCGCTGCGCACCTGCCGCTCAAGCTCGAGCAGAAGCAGGAAGTGCTGGAGATGTTCGACGCGCGCAAGCGTCTCGAGCATCTGCTCGCGCTGATGGAGACCGAGCTCGACATCCTGCAGGTCGAGAAGCGCATCCGCGGCCGCGTCAAGAAGCAGATGGAGAAGAGTCAGCGCGAGTACTACCTGAACGAGCAGGTCAAGGCGATCCAGAAGGAGCTCGGCGACATGGAGGAAGGCGCCGACCTAGACGAGATGGAGAAGCGCATCAAGTCCGCGCACATGCCGAAGGAAGCGCGGCAGAAAGCCGAAGCCGAGCTGAAGAAGCTGCGCCTGATGTCGCCCATGTCAGCAGAAGCCACCGTGGTGCGCAACTACATCGAGACGCTGGTCGGCCTGCCGTGGAAAAAGAAGAGCAAGATCAGCTCCGACCTGGCGCGCGCCGAGACCATTCTCGAGGAAGATCACTACGGCCTCGAGAAAGTGAAAGAGCGCATCGTCGAGTACTTGGCGGTGCAGCAGCGCGTGGACAAGGTGAAAGCGCCGATTCTGTGTCTCGTCGGGCCGCCCGGCGTGGGCAAGACCTCGCTCGGCCAGTCGGTGGCGCGCGCCACCAACCGCAAGTTCGTTCGCATGTCGCTGGGCGGCGTGCGCGACGAAGCCGAGATCCGCGGTCACCGCCGTACCTACATCGGTTCCATGCCGGGCAAGATCCTGCAGAACATGACCAAGGTCGGCGTGCGCAATCCGCTGTTCCTGCTCGACGAAGTGGACAAAATGGGAATGGATTTCCGCGGCGACCCGTCGTCCGCGCTGCTGGAAGTGCTCGACCCCGAGCAAAACCACTCCTTCACCGACCACTACGTGGAAGTCGAATACGACCTGTCGGACGTGATGTTCGTGGCGACCGCCAACACCATGAACATTCCGGCGCCGCTCCTCGACCGTATGGAGGTGATCCGGCTGGCCGGCTATACCGAGGACGAGAAGCTCAACATCGCCATGCGTTACCTGATGCCCAAGCAGCTCAAGAACCATGGCCTCAAGGCGACCGAGATCAGCGTCTCGGAGAGCGCGATCCGCGACATCGTCCGCTACTACACGCGGGAGGCGGGCGTGCGCGCACTCGAGCGCGAGATCTCCAAGATCTGCCGCAAGGTGGTCAAGTCGTTGGTGCTGAAGAAGCGCGACGCGAAGACTTCCGTAACGGCGAAGAATCTGTCCAATTATCTCGGCGTGCGCCGCTACAGTTTCGGGATCGCGGAGAAGAACAATCAGATCGGCCAGGTCACCGGGCTCGCGTGGACCGAGGTGGGCGGTGAGCTGCTCACGATCGAGAGCGCCGTCATGCCCGGCAAGGGCAAGATGGTGACAACCGGCAAGCTGGGCGAGGTGATGCAGGAGTCGATCCAGGCCGCGTTGACCGTTGTACGCAGCCGCTCGCAGAAACTCGGTATCGCGGAGGAGTTCTACCAGAAGAACGACATCCACATCCACCTGCCCGAGGGCGCCACGCCCAAGGACGGCCCGAGCGCGGGCATCGGGATCTGCACGGCGATGGTCTCAGTGCTGACCGCCATCCCGGTGCGTGCGGACGTGGCGATGACCGGCGAGATCACGCTGCGCGGTGAAGTCCTGCCCATCGGCGGCCTGAAAGAAAAGCTGCTGGCGGCGCATCGCGGCGGAATCAAGACCGTCCTGATCCCGGAGGAGAACGTGAAGGATCTGGCCGAAATTCCGGACAATATCAAGAACCGTCTCGACATCCATCCCGTCAAGTGGATCGACCAGGTGCTCGAGATGGCGCTCGAGCGGCTGCCTGACCCGTTGCCGGTTAAGCCCGAGGCCGTCCCGCTGCCGGCCGTTGAAAGCCAAGAAGCAGCGATCGCTGTCAAGCACTGAGCGTCCTGCCCCGCGCGGGCGGCGACAAGAGGGCCGCGGCGGTCGGTGCGGCCCTCGACGTGCTGCGATAGCGCTTGACACGGGCTTTTTGCACTTGTTATAAAACCTGCGTAGTTTCGCGTTTCGTCACCGGGCCCGCGATCGACTCCTCGATTGGTCCAAGCCCTGATCTCGCGCGTTTCACAAGAGGTGCGAGCCCGCCTGGCCCGTGATTCAAGCGACAGCAGCGTTCTGTCAGCGAGCAACTCAGCCAACAACGACGAAAGGGGATGGACGTGAACAAGCAGGAACTCATCGATACGATCGCCAAGTCGGCCGACATCTCCAAGGCCGCTGCGGGTCGCGCGCTGGACGGCTGCGTGACGGCGATCAAGGCATCGCTCAAGAAAGGGCAGCTCGTTACGCTGGTCGGGTTCGGGACCTTCTATGTCGGCAAGCGCGCAGCGCGCAGCGGACGCAATCCCCGTACCGGTGCGGCCATCAAGATCAAGGCGGCCAAAGTGCCTAAGTTCCGTCCTGGAAAAGCCCTCAAGGATTCGGTAAACTAGCCGGCTTTCCGGACAGTCCGGCGGCGGGTATGAGTGCCGCGCTCGGCGAGAAGGAGGGGGGCGCGGGTGCGTATGCCAGGTGCGAACCCTGAGTGCGCGGGTGCCGGGGCGTTCGAGGGTGCTTAGCTCAGTTGGTAGAGCGTCGCCCTTACAAGGCGAATGTCGGGAGTTCGAGCCTCTCAGCACCCACCAACCGGACTGCAGACAAGAGGATCG